>JAFAPG010000431.1 GCA_019247235.1 Acidobacteriota bacterium | reverse complement strand
GTATTCCGCTCAGAGCGAGAGTCTCGCTGTGGGTTACTTGCCCGGCCACGACCGCCGGCTCCCCATCCACTAGGGTAATGCTTCCTTGGTATTCACGATTTCCGATCACCGGCACGCCGTTAATGGACGCCCCTGAGAGTGCCCGCAGGTTGATGTCGAGTTGCAGGGCTATATCATTCAGCGGGCTGATGGACGGTTTCGCCTTAATCGTTAGCCCCAACTCTTCATAGCTAACCGAGGGGAACGCGGCTTGAAAGCTGTTGTTCTGAAGCACTTGGGAAATGGCGGAGCTGTTAAAAATAGGCGCAAACGTAGCGTTGAGGACAGGGTAGCGGCTACCCATGCGAAAGGTTGTGTCGGTGCCGTGCGCAGCACGTAACATGGCATGGTCAAGGGTCTTAACCCATCCTTCATTTAAGGAGAGCTGGCCGCTAAGCTGGTCAAGGCTTACCCCTGTCAAGGTCTTGCCGCCCCCGAATGTCGCGAGTGGTTGGCTAAAAATCGAGTTCTGCTGGCCTTGCAGCTGGGCCAGGAGTGCGGAAATCGCTTGGTTGTTGGCCTGATTGATGGCGCCACTCGAGATCAGCTGATTGATGAGCTGCTGAATGTTTTGTCCGCCGAGCGCGGCCAGGGCTCCGGCAGGAATATTGAACAGGCGAAACTGGTTGGGAATGTGCACGCCCAGGTTGCGCAGCAAGCTGTGGTTGACCTGATAGACCTTAATTTCGAGCATCACTTGGGGACGCGAGCTATCCAGATGCTCCAGCAACTGAGTGACGGCGTCGAGCACGACCTGAGGAGCTCTCACAACGATCGTCGAAGCTCCCGCATTTGGTGTCACCCAGCGAATATCAAACAGATTGCGCAGCAGATTCACCACATCATTCAGGCCTTGCGGGGAAGTGGCGGCTCCCGGCACATAAAAAGTGCGCATCGCCATGCGTTGATAGTGCTGGCGGTTGTCGGGCGAGTCGAGAGCAATCAGCATCTGCTTGCCATCGAGTGGTACCCAAAAAGTTTTGGCTACGCTGTCGGCCGCCAGCATGGCCTTATAGAAATCGACATTGTCAATGTCAAATGACACCCGGCGGGAAGGAACCGAATCCTCGACCTCGGCAGAGACGCCATACACATGGGCGATCTGCTCGAATAGCTCACGTGCATCTCCGCGGAAATGAAAGCTGGCTGAGCTGGTCGCCGGAAGCAGGTTGATAACCGGGGATTCGGCGATCACCTTAGGGGGCGCGCTGGTTTCAGGGACAGAGTCGCCCAGGGCGACACGCAAGCGTTCCTGCGCGAACGCATTGCTAGGATCCAGCTGCAGGGCGGAGCGAAAGTCGGCCAAGGCTTCAACCTCTTTGCCGGTTTCGAGCTCCGAGTTCCCGCGCTCGAGATGGCGACTAACCAGCTGCTGGCGGGAGACTTCACGGGCGGTCACGTAATCAACATTGCGGGGAACCAGGTTAGCGGCATGGGAAAATTCTTCGTAGGCCAAATCCGGATCCCGCTCTTTGAGCTTCACCCCGCGAGCAAATGCCACGCGGGCGGCTTTTTGGTCTTGTGGCGAGGGATTGCAAGCTGCTTCGCTCGTGCCCACAGGACAGGGAAATAAGGGCGCGGCCTGCTCCTGTTTTGCCCAGAGGGAGCCATTCACAAGCGTTAGCAAGAGGAGTGAATAGAAAAGACTCCGCATCGCCTGATTCTAACCGGGAACACACATGGCCTGCACTACTTTGAACTATCCGGCGTTACTAAAAGTACCATGCCCGCCGATTCGGTCGTCGGTGCCTTTGCCTGAGAGGAGAGTTGCCGGGAATTTTGCGACTCGCTTGCGCGATAGGCCTCAAGAGGCCTTCTCGGTTTGGAAAGTTTGCCTTTTTTGGCGTATAAAAGTTAGTTGCGAGGGCACGAACGTGCTGTTCTGTTGCGCCACAACAAATCCCCGATTTAGCGAGGCATAATGTCCAGCCTGATGACACACACTCCCAAGGGGCTGGAGGGAGTGGTGGCGACCACGTCTAAAATTTGCTTTATCGATGGCCACAATGGAGTCCTCGCCTACGCCGGTATCGATATCCACGAGCTCGCGGAAAAGTCCACCTTCGAAGAAACCTGCTATCTGCTGTGGTATGGCAAGCTGCCGTCGGAGAAAGAACTCGGGAGCTTACGAAGCCAGCTCGCTCGAGAGCGCAAACTCGACCGTGGGATCATCGAGCTGCTGAAGAGCTTACCTCAAGGTGCCTCGCCTATGGATGTTCTGCGCACCGCCGTATCGGCTCTAGCCCTCTACGATCGTCCGGCCGGCAGCCAAGGTCGGGAAGCTAACGTGCGAGAGGCCATTCGGCTGACCGCGCAGGTTGCGATGATTGTCGCGGCCTTCGACCGCGTACGTAAGGGTAAGGAGGTGGTTGAGCCCGATCCTTCGCTCTCCCACGCGGCAAATTTTCTCCTTATGTTGAATGGCGAGCGACCCTCGCCCACCGCCGAACGAGCGCTCGATATCGCTCTCATCTTGCATGCCGATCATGAGCTCAACGCCTCAACCTTTGCTGCCCGGATTACAGCCTCGACGCTGTCAGACATGCATTCCGCCATTACTTCGGCCATCGGAACACTTAAGGGCCCGCTGCACGGGGGCGCTAACGAAGCGGTCTTTCACATCCTCGAGAAAATTGATTCCACCGCCTCCGACCCGGTCGACTACGTGCGCAAGATGTTGGCAGAGAAGAAGAAGATTTCCGGTTTTGGTCACCGGGTGTATCGCACCGAGGACCCTCGCGCCATACACCTGCGTCGCATGTCAGAGGACCTGTGCCGCTCAAACGGCCAGCTGAAGTGGTTTGAAATGTCGCGTCAGATCGAGCAGTTTGTAAAGAGCGAAAAGAAGTTGAACGCCAATGTGGATTTCTATTCTGCTTCGACGTATCACGTGCTGGGCCTTGACGTGGACCTATTTACTCCGCTTTTCGCGGTTTCTCGAATCAGCGGCTGGACCGCTCATGT
Source organism: Acidobacteriota bacterium (assembly GCA_019247235.1). Taxonomy (GTDB): domain Bacteria; phylum Acidobacteriota; class Terriglobia; order Terriglobales; family Acidobacteriaceae; genus Gp1-AA145. The sequence goes on along the minus strand of JAFAPG010000431.1, from coordinate 546 downwards.
CATCGAGCAACTGGATGATAACCGCCTGATCCGGCCGCGCGCGGATTACGTCGGTCCTCCCTATCCCCAGCACTGGGTGCCCGTCGATCGCCGCTCCTAGTCTACCTCGGCGATTCTGCCCCAGTTCATCGCTTAGCGGTGTGGTTGCCCTCCTGTCGAGCTACGCACGGGTTGCGATGGCGGCGGCGAATGCATCACCGGTTCGGCAGCATGCGAGGAGCGAGTTGAGCTTTGAATTTCCCCTCGGTAGGGTCCGCTGACTTGAGGCGCCGAGCTAAAGACTCGGGCCGCGATAGGTCGGTTCTGCACCTTCTCGGAGATGGGTGCCAGGTTGCGAATCGATCCACGCGGTACCCCTAACCCAGCCGAGTTGCTTCTGACCAACAGCTTGCCGCTCGATGGTGCTGGTAGGGGGAATCGCGGAGCACGAGTGACTACCACGGCGGTTGTACCCGCGGCGGGAGGTCGGGGCAAGGTAAAACCGGCGGGTGGGTGAATAACGCTTGGTTGTGAGTACCAGTTCGTCCAAACACCGCCTGGCTCCCA
>JAFAPG010000699.1 GCA_019247235.1 Acidobacteriota bacterium | reverse complement strand
GGTAACCTGCCGGTTTTGTCCGGGGAAAGGTTTAACAGCAGGTTTGATTTTCGCTGAATACAATCGCGGTAGACGCCGGCAATGGTTTCTGCACTCTGGGTTTTGAAGTCCTCTCGCCAGAACCAACTGTGCATCGGAGGCATGGGTTTATAGGGAGGTCCTGTCGGTATCCAGGCTTCCATAGGCAGGTAATAAGTTCGATTGGCAAAGCGGATGTGAGGATCGTGACCGTCGGCCGGCGGAAGGGTGTCCTCGCCGTTCACCACATCCGTAGGCCAGCTGGCGGGTTCTACAATGCGCCCCTGATTTCGCCGGCTCTGATAAAAAGCCTGATTCATCACTACTAAGCAGTCTGGACTCAATGACTTGATCAGCCGGTAGAGTTCCCAGCGCTGGGATTGGGAGATCTTCCAGGTGATATCGAGAAGTTGATAAAAGGTATTGGGATAGCGGGTGTGCAGTTCGGTGAGATGTTGCTTGATGAGGGTGTAGTAGTCGTCAGCGACGGGAGCGTTCCAGTCGAACTTGCCTTCATTGTGGGGATCGAGTATGCAGTAGTAGAAGCCCGGACGTATGCCGAAGCGCCGACAAGCGGCGACAAAAGCGGCGACAACGTCGGTTGGATTCCCGCTTGCCGCTACGTCGTAGGCATAGTTTTTCGAGTCCCATAGACAGAACCCTGACATATGTTTCGCGGTGAGCACCGCATAGCCCGCTCCCAGTTCCTTGGCTACGCCGAGCCACTGCTCGACATCGAGTTGGCTCGGATTGTAGGTGCTGGCAGGAACGTGTCCAGTCTCGTAATCATCCCCGGTGAAGGTATTCATGCTGAAGTGGTACGAGATGCCAAAGCGTAGGCGCTCGTATTCAGCAAGTTGGCGAGTCCGGTGAGTGGCCGGCGAAACCAAGCTGAGGTCTTTGGCACTGGTGGCCCGGGGATTTGCCAATGCTCCGGTCACATATCCCGCCACCCCGCTCAACCACTCACGTCGATTCATGAGCTTCTAGCTCTCCTTGCTCAAGCATTCATTGTATGCAAGTGATTGCACGAAAAACACATGCTTGGCCGTACCGTGAGCGGAGCTCAACCGGCAAGGTCCTGAGCGGGGAATCGCAAGTGGTTGACAATTTCTCTACCCTCTGTGAAGATGCCCAACCGACCGAGCAAAGGAGATTTCTATGCCACACTATTTGCACCAAGTTGCCTATTCGCGCGAGGGATGGGAGGCGCTGGTCAAGCAACCCCAAGATCGCGTTGAGGCCGTTCGGCCTGCCATCGAGCGTCTAGGGGGAAAGATTAAAAGCGCCTGGTTCGCCTTTGGCGAGTATGACATCGTGGTTATTTCAGAGATGCCAGACAATATTACGGCCGCGGCTATCGCTATGGCCTTCGCCGGAGGAGGGGCCTGTAAAGCAGTGCGTACTACCCCGCTGCTCTCACCCGAGGAGGCGGTCGACGCCATGAGAAGAGCCGGGCAAACCGGGTATCAGCCCGCGACACAGATTCGCGCCGCGTAGAACGACCACTAAGAATTTAAACAACAAGAAAGGCGACCTAAGCTATGGTCGCCTTTTCAGCTTCTGACTCTCACACCACAATCGGCGAGAGACGCTAGCGTCAAACTTACTTCTTCAATTTCTTAGCAATCTCTTCCATTAACTTCGGCTTAAGCTCTGCCAACACGCTATCGACGATGCTGGCCAGGGCCGCACCTTCTAACATCGGATTGGGATCAGAGGTGGCCTCTGCTCGAGCTGGTTCGGAGGCGATAGCGCGAGCCGCTTCCGCCACTGAATTTGCTACCTCAGCTTGCTCCTGAGTGCTCATTACCGAATCGCGAATTCGCTGCCAGTTTGCCCACGCCGCTCGAGCTTCGGAGCCAACCGGCGGCTCGACCTGCCCCTCGATGGGAGGTGGTGGAAGTAGGGCGGCTGCTGAATCAGCTGAGGCGCTCGCTGCGGCAGCAAAGGTCGCTCCCGAATGGGAGTTTTCAGGACCGGGCTCAGGTGCCTGTGCCGCTTCGGCCGCCGCGGAGAGGGGTGCTGGGGCGGCGATGTCCTCCCCTCGAGGCTCTTGGTCTGGTCGATCTTGATCCGCTCGGGTTTGATCCGCTTGAAGTTGATCGACTGGAACTGGATCTGCCTGAACTTGATTGGGTTGAACCTGATCTACTTCGACCTCGTTCGCTTGTAACTGCTCGGCTTGAACCTGATCTGATTGAGCCTGATCTGATTGAGCCTGATCTCCATGAATCTTGGGCGTCGCTTCTGCCGCGGAGGCGTCGGGCACGGAGGCAAGCTGCTCGGCTTGGCGCATCTCCTTCTCTAATTCGAGCGAGGCTTCTTCGGCGGTGAGTGCGACGGTTTCTGCCACCCAGCGCGTGCCACGCGCTTCGGCCGCCTGAGCCTGGGTGGCGATTGCTGCCGGCTCGGACTGAACTGCTTCCTCGATTGCGGCGCTGACAGTAGGTTTTTCCTCCGTATTTGCCGGGGAAGCTGTGGGCGCGACCGTGAGCGACTCGGCGCTCTGCGGCGCGGGAGTAACTCGGCCCTCCCTCGGCTCTCCGCTTTGCTCTTCTGGCACTGCGGCTGCTTCGTGAACTTCAAACTCGCGTGGTGCCCGTCCCCAGTCAGACTGTGGGGCAACCACCTTTGTTGTCGGCGGGAGAAGCTGAGCCGGCGGAGCGGATTCGGCGTTCGCCGTGACTTGCGCTTTTTCGCCCTCGGCAGTCTGCGGCAGCTGACCGTGCGCCTCTCGTTCTTTCACCTCGGCGAGATAAGCAACACCATCGCTCCATTCCGGCTGCGAGTCTCGCGATTGCCATAATCGCGATTTCTTGTCCGCTTTCCCCTTGCGCGCACGTTGGGATTCATTCTGCGGCACAATGCGATCTTCAAGCTTGGTCAAAGCCGCCAGCAGTTCGCTGGCGTCAAACGGCTTGACAATGTGACCGTCGGCTCGCACGCGTTTGGCCTCTTCGCCTTTGAAAGGCTCCATCTTCCCGACCGTGAGCAATACCGGGATGCGCATGGTGTCGCCAGATTCTTTGAGGCGCTGGCAAACCTCCAGCCCACCGTAGCCGGGCATGTATACATCGAGCACAATCAAATCAGGCGGAGATTCGTGGATTTTTTTGAGGGCCGCGGAGCCGTTGTTGACGGTAATAACTTCGTAACCGGCGTCCATGAGGATTCGCCGGCCCATGTTCTGGGCGGTAACGCTATCGTCAGCAAGCAGTACGGTCCGTGCCAAGGAAATCCTTCCTCGTTCGTAAGGGGGAGATATTGCGAAGGTAACCTGGCGAAAGGTCTAAGTCAACGAACGTAAGGGTTTAAGCAGGTTACGAGGGGACAATGCGTAAAGTGCACTTCCCCCCGAAAAAACACTCATTTGATTGGCACGATCTTGCTAAGGCCCTTCTTTTTCTTGTGCTTACTGGAGGCGATGGCGCTGTCATCCGCAAGTTCTTGACCAGATGCGGCATTATTGGTCGAGGGCTGGGCGGTGCTCCCGGGCTGGAGCTCGTTGACTTGTGGGGGGGCCGGAGTTGGCTGGGCATCCTGCGGGACGTTGGGTTTAAGTTCGTTCGGGTCGGGGGCGGCGGCAACCTTAGGGTCTGAATCGGTGGCGGCCACGTTGGGCTTGAGTTCGTTCGGATCAGGCTGGGTAGCGGGCGCGGTGTTCGGCGGCGTCGGGTTATTGGCCGCATCGGTTGAAGGCGGCGTGTCGGATCGGGGTGCCGGCTCATTCTCGCCCGGTGGATTGGTTCCCGTGGTGGTCACCGACAAGGACTCGCTCCCACCGGTCTTCGACAACCCAGCCGCATTCGTGGCCTGCTGGACCACGTCTTTGGCGCTGATTGGCTCCTGGTCCGCGAGACTCGGCTCGCCTACTTTGGTGGCAGAGCTGACGTCGGGGTGTCGGCTGAAGGCGTCCCACATCGTGCCCAGAGTGCTGGTCGCCCGTCGAGCCTCGTCTTCCGCTTTGTTTTGGGCCAAGGCAGCCTTGGTGGGCCGAGGGACCGGCTGGTGCAGGGCCAGCAAACGTGCTCGCGCGT
>JAFAPG010000687.1 GCA_019247235.1 Acidobacteriota bacterium | reverse complement strand
CCGCTTTAGGGGATAAGCCGCGACGGCAGCCGGTGACGGTCGCTAAGCGTGGCCGCCCGCGGCGCCGACGCTAGCGCGCGGCATTTATAGAGGAGGAATCGCTCACATGGCGGTCGAACGAGTGTCGGGCGGATCGAGCCTGATCGACGTTCTCGACCGGGTACTCGACAAAGGTATTGTGGTGGATGCCTGGGTGCGTATTTCCCTGGTGGGCATTGACCTGATTACCGTCGAGGCGCGGGTCGTAGTGGCATCGATCGATACCTATCTCAAATATGCCGACGCGGTTGGACTCACCGGCTTGGTCTCCCGGCCGCAGTTGACGGCAGAAGTTCCCGAGGTGGAGGTGGAGACGACTCGCCGCGTCTCCCGGACGCCGGTGGTGCGGCGGACGGTGGCACGGAGGAGCTGAGCTGGGGTGAGCGAGACATGTTCGGCACATGACGAGCCCCGTGTTAAAACTCCGACGCGAGCAGCGAATCGACCACCGGTCGTCGAAGGAATCGGCGGGGTTGCGCTTGTCCTCGGCCGAGCGGCCCGAGGATATCTACCCCATCCTGCTTGAGGAGGTTGTTTTTCTCGGCTTTCCCCGGGCTGCGGTTCTAGGCGTTGACTTCGACAGCGGCGAGATTCAGCCGATCGCCGCCCTGAACTTCTCCTCGGCGGCTTTGAAGCAATTGCACACCTCGCTCTGGGCTAGCGAGAATCCGCTGGTCTCCGCGCTCATCAAGCTAGAGACAGCACTATTGCCCGACGGCACGGTTCATACCGGTGCCCTCTACACTTGCCCCCTGATCTATCGCAATCCGACCCGCTGCTGGGAGGCAGAGGGCGAGCGCCGTTCCGACTGTTTGGCGGTCGAGAATGCGGGTCGACGCCGGATCCAAATGCAAGAGCAGGTGTGCGCACTCTGCGGGATGCGCTCCTATATTAGCGTGCTGGTCGGACAATTGGGAGAACATACGCGCCAGCTTGAATTGCGACAGTTTCGCAGCTTGGCGCAGGCCGCCAACCGGCATCTGTCGCGGCTGTTCAAATTCGAGCATTACTTTCACCGAGTGCGCGAGATGGGGACTACTATCTCGCGCATGACCGCAGTCATGGAGAGCATGGCCGATCCGGTAATCCTGACCGATAACCAACATCGGGTTGTCATTCAGAACCGCGCCGCGGAACGATTCTTTCGTGTGCCGGAAGGCATCAGCGAGGGGGGACGCCGGGCGGTGGAATTCAACAACCTGCTATTTTCCGCCGCGCTCTCCTCGATGGCGGTGAGCGCTTCTGACAGCTCCCGCGATTTGACCCTGGTGGATGTCATGGAAGGCGAGGAGGTGTTGTTTGAAGCCGTGTGCGCGCCCACCCAGGTGGACGGAAACCGCACCGGTATGGTGACGGTGATGCGTGATGTCACCGACCTGCGTCGAGCCGACCAGGAGGTGCGCGCCAACCTCGACAAGCTGCGAGCCGCCGAAGAGATCGTGCGTCAAGATCGCGACCGGCTGAATCTGGTGATCGAGAACGTTGGTGATCCGATCGTCGTGGCCGATAATTCCGCCAGAATCGTGCTTCTGGATCCTTTGGCAAAAGAGCTGTTCGGCTCGGCCGATCGCCCTCGTGATCCCCAGATTGTGAAGAATGAAGCCAAGCTGGATGCTTATCTGACGGCGTTCACATTCTCCTTTCTCGACCGCCAGAATAAGGCATTACATCTCTATAACCCGGAGACACGGGGAGAGATTGAATACGCCGCGCGCTCGGGCAAAATCTACGACGCTCGCGGGCAGGTCGCCTACACGGTCACGGTGTTACGAGATTTCTCCACCTGGAAACGGCTGGAGCAGTTGCAGATGGAGCGACGCATGCTGGAGATGGAGAAGTTTGCCGCTACCGGAAAGCTGGCCGGCACCATCGCCCACGAGATCAACAATCCCATGGAGGCCATCAAGAATGCCATCTACCTGCTGAGGAACCGGTTGGACCCGGAGTCGCAGCCGATATATGATGCCTTAAAAAATGAAACCGACCGAGTGACGCGGATTGTGCGTCAAATGCTGGGGCTCTACCGCAACGCCGGCCAGCTGGGCAGCTTTGACGTGAACAGCATTGTCGAGGATACGCTGACTTTATTCGCCCGGCCGTTGGCCAAAGCCGGGATTACCGTCGACAAGCGGCTGGGCCAGCTCCCCCCTATGAAAGGGTCGGCCGATCAGTTCCGCCAGCTATTGTCGAATTTGGTGGTGAATTCCCAGGACAGCATGGCGGGCGGGGGACGGCTGACCATTCGCACCCGTTATACCAAGTCCGCGCGCGGCGCCTATGGTCAGGTCAGTGTAATGGTTGCCGACAGCGGATGCGGGATTCCCAAAGAGATTCGCAAGACCATGTTTGAACCCTTCGTGAGCACAAAAGGGGAAAAAGGCACCGGGCTTGGGCTGTGGATTGTCAAAGGAATTGTGGAAGGCCACAGTGGACGAATTCAGGTACGCAGCACCGTGGGGAAAGGCACGGCGTTCAAGCTGATCTTTCCCGTCTCCCAGGTTTGATTGAGGGCGGACGACGGGAACCATTCTGTCATGAAGCGAGCAAAGGCAAAACCCATGGCGAGCAGAGCGGAAGTCGGGGCTCGCCCGAGCGCGAGAGCCAAGCCGGAGGTACGGGTGAAGGTGCGTCCAGATCGCACCGAGCCCCAGACCGGCTCAAGCGAAAGCGGGCGCTACGTGTATGGAATCGTGGAAGGCAAAGAGCCAGTCACCTTCGGCAAAATTGGCATCGGTGGCGCTGGCGAGATGGTCTATACCGTCAATTACCAGGATATTGCCGCGGTGGTCAGCAATACCGCCGTTTACATCTTCGACCCTACGCGGGAGAACGCGCTCGCTCACGAACACGTAATCGAGACGGTCATGAAGAACCATACCATCATTCCCATGAGCTTTGGCACGGTCTTCCGCACTGATGACGATATCCGCGAGGTGCTCAAAAGCATTTACCCCTCGCTTAAGGACGTGCTCTATCAGATGGCGGGCAAGCTCGAGTTTGGCCTTAAGGTGAACTGGGACCGCGATCAAATCATCGAGGATATTAAGCAGGATGACGAAGAGATCCGCCAATTTCACCAGGAGATCGTGCGTAAACATCTGCAGTCGACCTATTTAGCCCGCATGCAACTGGGTCGCATGATCGACAAGGCCCTGGGGGAGCGGGCGATTGCCTACGTGCGCGATATTTATGAAGCCCTGCGCGGCGTTTGTGTCGCCTCTCGCGACAACCAGCCGATTGGCGACAAGATGATTATGAATGCCGCTTTCCTGGTCGAACGGAATCGGGAAACGGAATTCGATAGCGCCGTGAACAAAATCGCGCGCAAATACGGACAGCGCCTCAAATTCAAGTACACCGGGCCTTGGCCGCCGTATAATTTCGTCAACATCAGGCTCAAGCTTGAACGGGTGGCGGCTTCGCCGTGACCTGGCCGGCCGGGCAGCCTACAAATGAAGGCTTAAGGAGCTTCGATGCTGCTACTTGACGATTTGCTGATGCTCCCCTTCACTGGTTTCGGTTTCATCTTGCGCACCCTCGAGCGAGTGG
>JAFAPG010000682.1 GCA_019247235.1 Acidobacteriota bacterium | reverse complement strand
GCCTGAGTACCCTCAGGAATGACGAGTTTTTGAAAGGCATAAACGGGCTCGACCACGCGTCCGCGTATAGGCTGGCCAACTTCGTGAATGCGAACTTCGCCGTCAAGCACAATCTTTAATGGCGTACCCACCGGAACATCCAGTGGGACCATAATTGGGGGGGCACCCACCGGCATTTCTCTTTTTGGCTGTGCAGGAGCAGCTGGCCGACGGCTAAGGATTTGAGCAAGGCTCGAAATTTCTAAGAGAATGACAAGGGGCAGGACCACCAACTGCTTCATTACAAACCTCAGATCTCTGGATAATGAAGAGAGTATCACCTCCGCCGCTCGGCCGGCGTCCTCATTGCATTCTCCTAACACACCGAGCAGGTCCGAATCGGTAAACGAGGTGGAGATTTTACTCCCAACTTTGGCAAAAAGGGTTTACCCCGAGTTCTCACTCGGCAGGTCTATTTCAAGGCAGCCAACCGTGAACGTGAACGGAAATGGCCCGGGATCATTGGTTCGATATACCCCGTCAAAGAAAATAAAGGCATGGTCTGCTGAGCCCTCAAAGTGAAACGAAGGCTTCCAGGGGCCGGAGTGCCAGCCACAATCTTCGGCAGTCATGATCTGGACGGGTTCACTCCAGCCCCTCAAACTACAGCTTGGTGCTCTGGATCTGCACCACCACATTCCAGTTTCTGGCGGCGGTGCGGTCGCTCCGGTCCAGACGCGCGAAAAGACTGCATCGAATTGATCGCCGCGCTGGCGTACGCAAAAGTCGAACATCTTCATTTCGGGTGGCGCAAACACCTTATGCTTATTCCACTCGGTACAACCGTCTTCACTCTCCGTGTACCCGTGAACAAGATCATTCTCCTGGTTCGATCCGGCAACGTACCACATTTTCCACTTACCGTCGTGATAAATGAGATTAGGTTCGTAAACGCTTCCCCGTTCCCACTCCTCGTGGGCAACGAAGACCGGTTCGGGTTGATCTCTCCACTTGGCCCCATCCCACTGAAGAAAGCCAATTGCGTACGGCCCCCAGAGGTTTTCTTTGGCGCCAGCGTAGTAGATACGCTCAGCCCAGGTCGCCTGATGAGGATCCCATCCTTTTACATACGAAGGGCAATGGCGCCCTCCGCGGCCATCCCAGCACGCGCTGAGATGCCTTCCAGAAACCGGAATTAACTCTCCGGCGGGGTTGCGATTGGGCTGCCAGATGTGCTTAGCGAGCGGCGCTTTAGCGGGGAGTACTGCACTGTAGATGTCCGTAGGAGCGCCTCGACTGGCTTGGCCCGCTAGATACATCCACCATTGCTCGTTTCTCATGGCAACGGTTGGATCAACCAGTTCGACGCCACCCGAAGCGGTAGACGCGTCGCGCGGATCAAAAATTTTTAGTTCAGTTCCTGAGAGATGTTTTCTGCCATTAACCACGGACCCGCCTTATTGGCAAATTACCGGCCGTCTTTTCCGGACCCAGACTCTTTTCGGCAGTCACGTCGTGCTTGGATCGTGCGCTTCCTCGACTACCTCCGGATGCGATGCAGACCCGGTTGGCTTTAACCTTTCCAAAGGGGGCAAAACCTATCGTTCTTGCGCCGTCTTCCTACCTCGCCGCTCGGTGCTTATTGAGAGCATCTACGAGCGTCGCCAAAGCCCGCAATGCGACAGGTTCGAGCAGAATGTCATGGCCTAAGCCAGGGGCGATGGTTAAGGTGACATTTTTAGAGTGCTCCTGCAGCAACTTGGCATAACGCTCGCTCATTTCCGGAGGAGCAACGGAATCGGCGCTGCCTACAAGAAGTTCCACGTGAAGCGAGGGTAGAACTTTGCTTGCCAGGTCCACAGGCGAGAGACTCTCGACGGGCGTCAACCAGATAGGATTGTTATTTTGCATTCCTAGCATATGTTTGCGCCATAGCGCGAGGTCGCAGGGACAGGACACCATCAGTGCCGCATCTACTGCCGAAGGCCACCTCCCTAGCAAATCTCCCGTTATAGCCGCGCCTCCCGAGTGACCTACCAGCACGGTATGTGCGGCGTGAAATTTGGTCTTCAGCTGTTCGATCGCCTCGGCCACGGCGTCGACGACCTCGGGTGTGTAGTTGTCACCGGTGGCCTCGCCTTGCTGACCTTCAGATCGCTCTCCGGTCTCATCCCGATACCCTGGACGCAGCAAGGCCGCAACTACAACATTGCTCACGCCGACGGCTGCACGCTGTGCAAAAACATAATGGTAGGCAATAACCGGCAGGGTCCGTACGCCTAGCAGATCGCCATGCAGGACTAGAACCAACACTGGATGATCGCTCAAATTCAGGCTTTCGTAGATTTTGGCTTTCAGACGCAGCCCATTCGCCCTAAGCCACAGTGGGCTTCCCGAGCGCATGTCGTCGTGAATGATGGGAAAGGCGCCGCCTGCACCTACACAATAGGATAGGATGATTGCGAGCAGCCGCAGCGAGACAAGAACCTTACTGTACATGCTTTGCCAGTGTAATGGAGAAAGCTGTACGAATATTGGGCAACTTTTTCTTGCTACTTTTTATTTGTAGTCGACCAGCCCCACACCAGGTCCATTTCTCGTATACGCAGGATCCACGGTCCATTTTTTCTAATACTCTCGCCTCTCGACTACTCTCATGGAGATCAGAAACAAAACCGCCGCGACGGCGAGCGAGAACCCCATTGTGGTCCATGGCAGCGAATGTGTGAACAGAGGCGAGGACTCGCCCATGGCGCGAAAAATATTAGCCGATTCCGGCAATGGTGCCCTAGATAAGATCCATCGAAGGAAAAAGACACCAAATATACTTGTCCAGTTCTGCCACAGATCATCGAGTACGGTTGAGAGCAGCACTCCTAGAAAGTGAAGGGCGAAAGCGCAGATAGAAACAGTCAGCCAATACTTAAGTAGGTCCGACCCGGTGACATAGTTCCTCAAAGGCGGGAATATTGTCCAAATGGCACAGGGAAGGATGGCGAGAACCAATATCGTCTCCAGCATGCCTACGCTGACTCTGGCGGCAAGGAGCTGAAAACGGCTGACGGGCAACGAGAGTGTGAAGTACATTGACCCATGGAGGCCTTTTGTGGCACGAAAAGGCGACTGGGTCTTGATACCCGATCCGGCGAGCGCGAGTGGAATGATCGAGTAGTACAAGGCGAAAAAACCGACCGCCCCTCGCATCTCGACTGCAGAACCTTGGTGTGCAGAACCGCCTGGCAGTGGAGTGAGGGTGTGCAAAGCTATCGGAAACATCGCAAACAGCAACATGAATACGATACGGAAGCGTGTCTCTAGCCAGTTTTTGTACCAAAGCATTTAATTGCTCCTCACGTATTCCAGAAAGATTTCTTTCAAGTTGACTGGAAAGCACTCGACTGAAGACCCGGGCAAGGACTGCGCTTGCTTCAAAATGGTGTCAAAATTATCACTGACTAGGACTTCGACCATTCGCCCATGCTGGCGGAGACGTTCAACTCCCATGCCCCATTGAATCGGAGACGGTATCTCCTCCCGCAACACAATTCGCAGGCGTCGATATCGAGTCTTCAGATCATCCAGCGAGCCGGTGACGACGGCGGCACCATGATCGATGATGCAGATGCGATCGGCGATCTGCTCTACCTCCTCCAGTTGATGGGATGAAAAAAAGATTGTGCTTCCCTCGGCGGCAGAGATGCTGACCAGCTCGCGCAAAAGGTCCTCGACTCCAACCGGGTCCAAACCTTCAGTCGGTTCATCCAGAATCAGAAGTTCAGCGCCGTGCGAGATGGCGAGGAGTAGCATGAGCTTCGATCGCATGCCTTTCGAGAGGTCGGGTATCTTGCGGCTCGAGCTCAGATCGAACAACTTCAGGTACTTCTTTTCCAAATCCGTCCTCCATGCGGGGAAGAAGCTTCGTGTGAAGCGAAGGATTTGTTCGACGGTCATGTAGGGATACAATTCCTTATCCTCCATGACAAAACCTGTGCGACGCCTGATTTCGATGCCGGCCGTCAAATCTCCAGCCGGCAGACCGAAGACGCAAGCGTCTCCTCCGTCAGGCTTGAGAAGACCCATCAGCGTTCTGATCGTAGTGGTTTTGCCAGCGCCATTCCGCCCGAGAAAGCCGAAAATGCTGCCAGCAGGCACCTCGAGGTTGAGACCCGCCAATGCCGGTTGACCCTTGAACGATTTACGAAGTTCACGTGCTTCGATCACCTGATCAGTCACTGTTTCCCCCCCGATGACTTCTCCGCGCGATGCAGCGCTAGCTCATTGTCAAAGAGTCTGCGGATCTCATCGTCGGTCAAGCCACAATCGGAGAGCCGCTGGACCGCGACTTGCACGATGTTCTGAGCCTTGGGCGTGACCTTGGCACGCCCGACGACCGATTCGCTCACAAACGCTCCAGACCCATGTTTCAACTCGACAATTCCTTCGCGTTCGAGCTCACGATAGGCCCGCACCACCGTGTTTGGATTGACCACCAGATCTTCGGCCACGGCGCGAATAGTCGGAAGCTGATCCCCCGCCCTCAAGCCCCCAGTCTCGATCGCGTGTCTGATCTGTTCCATCAATTGCAGGTACAGCGGCAAACCGGTATTGGGGCTGACACGAAAAAGCATCACCTAAGTGTGCAGTCTACTAATACACTATACACATAGCTTGTGGCTGGTCAAGGGAGAAGTTGTGAGTCTTGTGCCTTAATTCTTGTTGGAGACCGCGGCGAGAATGGAGGCCGCCAGGGTTCGGGCGTACACGATAGAAGCAATAGTGAAGCTGCTCGAGAGGGTCGCATGGAGAGCTGACGCAACTACCCACCAGCGTCGTAGAAGATCGGCCCAGCGTGACGCTCAAGTGCGAGAACCAGGTATTTACTAATCTTTGTGCGGCTCTTGTGGCTGGACCGATGCCCATTTGGCATGTTCCTGAGAGACCAGGGACTCGATGCGTTCGGCGAGTAGCGCATGGGGGTCAGCCACATTGGCGTAAGGAGAGGCCTTCCCCAGGTAGGTGTATTTTTCGTGCTTCAGGGACTCGCAGGTGGAACGATAGGCAATCCAGTTTTCCTGGTACTGATTCAAATGCAATAAGCCCTCAAGGACCGTGATTACCACGCCAAGCCCCCCCGTTACGGTCACCAGATGTGAAAATTTCAAGCTCGACAGAAACGGAATGGCAGCGGCGGCGACGATCTCAGCAATCTTGATTCGTTTGTATTTCTGCTGACTGCCGAGACTCTTCCGGTCATACCAAGCTATCTGGTCTTCCAGGCGTTCAAAAATTGGATCCGAGTTGCGATCGGACAAGTTGGCTTGAGCTGTGCTCATGGTTGCCGATTGTATAGCCTGCCTTTAAAAAAAGGCTAAAAACTCGCCAGAGGTGATCGCAACCAAGTGCAAGTAAGCATGATGAGCCAGTGAATTTCCACAAAAGTACATTCCTGTGACACGAATCATAAACAGCAAAGGATTAAACTTGGTTTTCTGCGGCGCAAGTCCTGTCGATTGCGAGGGTACCGCGAGGTTTACGCGGCGGCCCAAGAGGTCATTAGAATGAAGCTTTTATCCAAGTTCAACCTCATCGTGTTTGTGCTATTCGCGATAGGTGGATTGATCATTTCAGATTTCACCAAAGGTCTTCTCATTCATAGTGCTCGAAACGAAGTCCTGCGGGAAGCGGAGTTGATGATGGCAAGCGCCAGCTCGGTCCGGGACTATACCGCATCTGACCTCGCTCCGCTGCTCGAGCAGAACCCGCAACACCATGAGAAGTTCTTACCTGAAACTGTTCCGGCTTTCGCCGCCATCAATACCTTCCAGAAGCTGAGAGAGATGTATCCCGACTACACTTATCACGAAGCGACTCTGAACCCCACAAATCCGGTACATCGCGCGGTCGATTGGGAAAGCGATGTCATTCGCTATTTTGCTGATCATCCGGGTCAAAAACAGTTTATTGGCGAGCGCATCTCCGCAACCGGTCCTTCCCTATACCTGGCACGACCTATGGTAGCGGGTCCCCCTTGTCTTGAGTGTCACAGTCGGCCGGCCCTAGCCCCGGCTGCAATGATTACCCGCTATGGCTCGGATAATGGGTTCGGCTGGAAAGAAGGATCAATCGTGGCCGCCCAGATCGTTTCCGTTCCTATGTCTGTCCCCATCGAGAATGCCACTCGGGCGTTTCACCTTTTATTGGTCTACATCCTGGTCACGTTATTTGTAGTTGCTGTGGTGTTAGATCTCGGAGTTTTTTTCGTGGTAATTCGGCCGATCAAAGTGGTGGCGGAAGCTGCTGATCGCGCCAGCAAGGGTGAAATCAACGCGCCCCGCCTAGCCTCCAAAGGAAAGGATGAAATCGCCGCGCTGACGGCAGCGTTCAACCGCATGCAAGTGAGCCTGGCGAAGGCGCTCAAAATGCTAGGGAATTGATCTGTCCTATCGAAGACTACGGAATCTTAAGGGTAAAATTGATCGTGATGAGAGTCTGCATTTCCACGGGTTTTCCGTTTAAAACCAGCGGGTTATATTGCCATTGCTTCACGGCGTCAATGGCAGCCGGCATTAGCAGCGGACTTCCGCTGATTCCTCGAATTTCCCGCACGATTCCGTCGCGAGAGATATTGGCCTCGAGCACCACTGCTCCCTGAACGCGTGCATCCTGGGCTACCCTGGGGTAATCGGGCACGACTTTGCGGACGACCAGACTTGACGAGACTTCCGCCGGAACCCGAAACTTCTGCCCACCGGCAGGCTTAAAGACTGCCGGCTTCATTTGAGCGCTGGTGCTTGGAGTCTCGGTCTGAACCGAGGCTTGTGGAGCTCCGCGACTGCTACCGCTATTCGGCTGATTACCGGCAGGCGACGACAATGTATAGGTCTTGCGAGCGATGGGGCCTCGCTCAGGAGCTCCTTGGCCTTCGCTTCCTACCCGGTAACGGAACCGGTTTTCTCTGCGCCCGAAGTGGTTGGCAGCGGCAAGTAACAACAACACCGCTAGCATCGTCCCACCGGCGACGAATAAGGATTTCCTCGCCATCGCGAGGTGCTTTGGCGCGGCCCTTGCCACCTCAGACTTGGCTTGTTTCTCTTTTGAAGTAGGCGAGACCCTCTCGGGCGGGACAGTCCCAGATGGGTTTCTGGAAATTTCCTTGTCCGGGCTTGATGAAGCCAGGAGACGGCCGTGTTTCAGGAGAAACTCTTCGCGCTCGGCTCTTGATTCGATCTCCTCGGCAGCTTCTCGACACAGATCTTCGGCCGAGGCACAGTGCGAGGCGAGGCGCCTAACGACAACCTCCGAAATTGGTCCGATATGGACTGCCAAATCCTTGGTGAGGCGCTCAAGAATAGCGGCATCGATTCCCGTGAACGGCTTACTTACGGGAAAGGTTTCGCTAGTTTGTGGAAGGGGAAGCGGGGAATTTGAGGGTGGCTTTCCCGGCGTAGCTTTTGTCTCCCGACAAGCAGGATTTCCTATTACGCGGTGAAGAGCATCGATGAGCAACTGAAGGTCGGATCGCCATCGGGCATGGGTCAACTCGCAGCAATTGCGGTAGGCCAAATCCTTGAGTGCCTCGGGCAATTGGTCCGGGTGGGGCATCTGCGCACCGCGGACAAGCAGCGGGATGACAGGGATATCACGCCTGAGGGCGGAAGCGGTTTCGATGCGAACAAAGTCGGTAGGGTCATCGAGACGCTTTGTTCCGCTTTCGTTCTTGGCGTTGAGCCACTCCGGGCCAATGACTACCAGTAGGACACTACACTGGGACACGCTTTCCTCAATCACCTTGCGAAAGTCGCGCCCTGCCTCAATCGCGGCAACGTCCATGAAGACCATGTCTTCGCCGAACTCGGCCACAAGATCGTCAAACACACGGCCGGCTTCGCCCTGCGAATCGCTTCGTCGATAGCTGACGAAGATGGCGCCCAAATCGCGCCTCCTCTATTGGAGATTGGAAATCTTTCTCGGCTGCCGGCTAAGATGAGTCTGTCCAACAGCGATTAACCACAGTCTACCCTTTCGGCAGCAGCCCGGGGCATAACTTTTCTTGCCGGTTCCCGCCTCAAACACGGAAGTCTTCACCAAATTGGCCTCCGGTCTATATGACATAGTGCAAATAGTCGTCCCAGCGTTTCATATAACCATGCGATGGACTACGACTCGTACGGTGGCACTAAATCAGTCCGGTGACCTCTGGACAGTAAGGCACTACCTCCATTTGGCCGGAAGGAAAGTAATAGCGCCGACCAGTCTTCGGACGCGGGCGCACGAATTTGAACGTGTATGCCCTCGGTTTACAAACGAGTGCGTGTAGTCTTACTGCCTTGCGCTTGCCTTTAGTCACAGTTCCATCGTCTTCACCTCAATCTAAGGGAGCCCACAGATCTGCGCGGCGATACATAATTCCAAACGAAGTTCTGTCGGACGCCGGCCATCAGCTCGTGAAACCTCATTGCTACCGATGGCGCGCTTCTGCTCATCCCGGTTGCTTCAGCACACCGCTATCTGTACTGTTGGTACCGCAAAGTACATTTTCGAATGAATTGCGGGAGGGATATGTGATGAAAACGCGGCGAAAGATCATCGTGTATATCGCGACGAGCGCCGACGGCTACATTGCCAGACCGGACGGCGACGTCGAATGGTTAAACCGTCGGCCCCACACAGTCGATTACGGCATGCGCGCATTCTATGCCACGATCGACACCATCCTATGGGGACGAAAAACCTACGACTGGCTCCTTAATTATCATAAGCAGAGAGGCAGAAAAGGCGGGATGTTCGATACCAAGCTCGCCAACTACGTGTTTTCCAGGAAACCACCGAAACGAAAAGCTCCGGGCGTTGAATTCGTGTCGGAGCCGGTCAAAGTGTTTGCTCAGCGTCTACGGGCTACGCCGGGAAAACACATCTGGATGATGGGCGGCGGAGGAGTGATCGCTTCATTTCTCGACGCGGGCGAGATCGACGAGTTTGACATTCACGTCATTCCTACCTTCCTTGGTGAGGGCATTCCGCTAGTGGCACCGCGCCGGCGCGACGTCCCGCTCCATTTGCGCACAGCAAAGAAGTACTCAGACGGCGTGGTCCGACTGCGCTATGAAGTCGAGAGATAG
>JAFAPG010000677.1 GCA_019247235.1 Acidobacteriota bacterium | reverse complement strand
CAAATTGACGAAACGCGGGCTCAGTCTGCCCGCAGGAGAAGACCAGGGCGGGCGAATTCGACTTAATCTTAATGAGAATCCTTTCGGACCATCGCCCCTCGCGCTGGCCGCCATTGAGCAGGCACTCTCAGGCTTACACCGCTATCCCCCAGTTCAACCCTCGGCGCTTGAAGGCGTAATTGCACGATTTCATGACTTCGAACCCGAGGAAGTCATGGTCGCGGCCGGAGCCACCGAGCTGCTGGGCATCATCGCCCAAGCGCTGCTCGGACCAGGAAAGAAGGCCATTACCAGCGCTCTCTCTTTTCTTGTGTATCGATTAGCGACGGAGGTGAGCGGAGGCGAACTGATTGAAGTTGAAACGCGCGGCTACGGGTACGACCTCGATGGCATCGCAGAGGCGATCGATGAGAACACTCGTGTCGTGTTCGTCGCCAATCCTAACAACCCCACCGGCAGCCTGATTCCAGCCGAGGCTCTCAAAAGTTTTGTCGACCTTCTCCCTGATCACGTTCTGCTGGTTCTCGATGAAGCCTATTTCGACTTTGCCCACGACTTCGCCCAGAAACGAGGGGTCAAGTATTTCGATGGTCTCGCGTATGTACGGCAAAGGCAAAATGTATTGTTGCTGAGGACCTTCTCTAAGGCCCACGGCCTGGCGGGGTTGCGCGTCGGCTATGGCATTGGGGCGGAAGCGTTGATCTCCCTTTTAAAAGCCCTGCGTAGCGTTTTCTCGGTATCGTCGCTGGCAGCGATGGCCGCCTCAGCCGCGCTTTTTGATCGAAACCATGTTGCTCGCACCATTGAGAACAATCGACAGCAAGCTGACGTACTGGCCTCAGGGATGCGAGAGCTGGGAGTTGTCATTCCTGAGACTTGGACTAACTTTCTATATTGCGAACTCGGCCAAAACGCCGCCGTTTTTGCCGAGCGTCTCCGCCATCACGGAATCATCGTCCAGCCGCTCACGACTTCTGGAGCACCCACGGCAATGCGGGTCACGATCGGAACGGCAGAAGAGAATGCCAGATTACTGGAGGTACTGAGTGCGTTGCCCTGCGAAAACCCGTAGACCCAGGGAAACAAAATCTGGTGGCAGGCTGTTGAGGCGATGAACGGACTGGGCCCTGGCTTAGCTCCTTACAATTGGCTCATCTTGGCGAGAAACTCGCCGTTGGTCTGTGTCTTGGCCAGCCGCTCGATCAGCAGCTCCATAGCTTCAACCGGTGAGAGCGGGTTCAGAACTTTACGCAGCACCCAAATTCGGGCCAAATCGTCTTTGGGAATCAAGAGCTCCTCTTTGCGCGTTCCCGAACGTTGAATGTCGATGGCCGGGAAAGTGCGTTTGTCGACCAGCTTGCGGTCAAGGATGATTTCGCAGTTGCCGGTGCCCTTAAATTCTTCAAAGATCACGTCATCCATGCGCAAACCGGTATCGATCAGCGCCGTCGCAATGATGGTCAAAGAACCACCTTCTTCAATGTTTCGAGCGGAACCGAAAAAGCGCTTGGGGCGTTGCAGAGCGTTTGAATCGACGCCTCCAGACAGAACCTTCCCGCTGGGTGGAACGATCGTGTTATAGGCCCTTGCCAGACGAGTGATTGAGTCGAGCAGGATGACGACATCGCGCTTGTGCTCGACCAAGCGCTTTGCCTTTTCAATGACCATCTCGGCAACCTGCACGTGCCGAGCGGCGGGCTCATCGAAAGTGGAAGAGATCACCTCGCCCTTGACAGAACGCTGCATGTCGGTGACTTCCTCCGGGCGCTCATCGATTAGCAGAACGATCAACACCACCTCAGGATGGTTGGTGGTAATCGAGTTGGCTACGTTCTGCAACAGCATAGTTTTACCAGCGCGGGGAGGAGACACAATCAAGCCGCGCTGCCCCTTGCCGAGCGGAGTGAGCAGGTCCATGACCCGAGCACTGATGTTTTCGCGTACGGTCTCGAGCTTGATGCGCTCTTGCGGATAAAGCGGCGTCAGGTTGTCAAACAGGATCTTGTTTCGGGCCTCGTCGGGAGACTCAAAATTGACTGCCTCAATCTTTACCAGCGCGAAGTACTTCTCCCCCTCATGAGGAGGACGTACTTGACCGCTGATGGTGTCCCCAGTTTTCAGGTCGAACTTGCGAATTTGCGAGGGTGATACGTAGATGTCATCCGGGCCGGGCAGATAGTTGTAGTCGGGCGACCGCAGAAATCCATAACCATCAGGAAGAATCTCGAGCACGCCTTCGGCAAAGATGTGTCCCTCTTTTTCGCTTTGCGCCTGCAGAATCTTAAAAATCAGGTCCTGCTTACGCATGCCGCTTGCCCCGGGAAGATCGAGCGAACGGGCAATTTTGGTCAGTTCAGTTATGTTCTTTTCTTTGAGTTCAGCAATGGTCATTGGCTCACCTGCGAGGGATAGGAATAAAGGCGGGTTTTTCGGTATTTAAGGGGAATTTGGTTGATTCAAGGCAGGAAGGCGGGGCTGGTTTTAAGCAGCCCGCCGTTGTGCCTCAATAAAATGTTCTGGCTCCGATAAAACAGTTTGGCGCTCAGAGCTTGCGATCCGGTCCAATACTTCGTTCATGGTTTCCTGGATTCGAGTATTCGGCTTATGAAACTTTCGGGTGGCCTTTGAGGCAAGCTGGCAGAGCATATAACGGTTCCGCAGAGTATGTAAAGCATCAAAAACGCGATCTGAGCGCATAAGTAATGTTCCTTTCTCTTTCCAGGATCAATGCTTGAGCCCTTTCCTGGGGAACTCGTAAGGCAGCAAGCTACAAACAGCCGAAACCCTAAGTAACTGAAAACAGATGAGTTCTACAGGAATTAGCTCTGGTTACTTGTATAGATGCGCCGAGAGGGCCGAAAGTTTCTCAGTAAATGTTGGGCCCGGTCGAGCGGAGGTTCGTCAGGAATCCGGTGTTTATAGGGCCTTCAGAACGCTATAACGTACAGGTAAATGGCGCCGACGTCA
>JAFAPG010000514.1 GCA_019247235.1 Acidobacteriota bacterium | reverse complement strand
TTGATTGTGGCCACACCTGCACGGAATTGTGGCTTCATGCCATTGCCATATTTACATTTTCCATGGCCTCGTCGATCTCCGAGGTGCTCTTGTAACCCACCGTCACGCAATCGACACCCGCATTCCTGAACGCGAACCTCATGGCTTTCTGCCGGTCCTCACGGCCGAATGTTCCTTCGCCGATGAGCTTCATCGAAATTACGCCCATTCCTTGTTTCCGAACCTCCCTCACGTGGTCAACTACTTCGGGCACATTGCCCAGTCCCTGGGTAGCGTAGTCCTCCGCGTCCATACTCTTACCTGTGTGGTTCATCCGGATCATGGCAATGTCCAGCCACTGATTTCCCGGCACGCGTCGCAGAGCCGGCAGCCCGTGTACCGACGCGCCATGACTCACCACAACTTTTTTCGATTGGGCCTCGAGGATCGCATCCTGCCATCGCAAAGTATCACTTGGCCAGGTCCCGGTGTGTTGCCAGTGCAAAAGCATGATGTCGAAATACTCGGTTTTCGCAAGCTTACGTAATTCGTCGAATTTCTGCGTCGGGTCAACGCCGGCGCGGGTCGTGACTTTCGACATCAGCTGATAAGTGTCACGGGGAATGCCCTGCAAAGCAATGCCTAACATCTTGTGCATTTCCCCGTAAGATTCGGCAGTTTCAAAAAAGCGGAGGCCGCGTTCGTAGGCATAGCGCACCAGTCGCGTGAAGCCTTCCTGTCCAAGCTCGCGCTGCACCTGGCCGCTGAAGCTTCCGGTGCCAAACGCCAGACGGGTGACTCTCACCCCCGATTTTCCCAGGGTCACAAAGTCAGTCGCGGTCTGACGCTCGGCCAGCAACGGAAGGCTTCCGGTGAGCGCAAGGGTGCCGGCAGCAAGGCCGGTCTTTAGGAATTCACGTCTGCTGAAATCTGACATTTCTGACCTCCACCGGGAGTCCTACTCGAGCAAAATGTTACCAGAATTTCTAAGCAGATCGTCAATGGCATTGCCCCATTTGTTAAGTGCGGGGAGGATTCGTGTGCTCAGGCCTATTCACAAGTGCGATTGTCTGCGGTCGACGATAGAAAGGTTTAGATTAAGAAAATTGTTGTCTTTTCGCCGCCAGCGGGTAGCGACGGGGCCGGCCTGAGGAGAGTGCATTCGTAGTAAGAATAGATCGGAGCTTTGCATCGATGAGGAAAACGTCAATGAAGAGGGTTTCTGCAACGACAACTCAGTCACCGACGCCAGGCGTCGATCAATATCTGGCATCAATCGAGGAACCGGCCCGCAGTACCCTGAATAAGGTTCGCGCAATCATTCGTTCAGTGCTGCCACGAGAAGCGAGTGAAACTATTAGCTATGGCATGCCGGCATTCAAATACAGAAAAGTTCTCGTTTGGTATGCGGCTTTTTCCGATCATTGCAGTCTTTTCCCCACCGCCCTTATAGTCGAGCAGTTCAAAAACGAGCTCAAGGACTATCGACTGTCGAAAGGGACCATCCATTTCCCTGTGAACAAACCCCTCCCCGCGGCACTGCTGAAGAAAATGGTCAAGGCGCGGTTGGCGCTTGTTCAGAGAAGAACCCACGGTTAGGGGCTCGAGGCAGGGCCGCCGAGACAGCGGTCCTGGGGAGACCCGCTTCGTACATGCCGAAGGATTGAGTCGCAAACATCAGGACATTCGGGTTCGTAGGGAGCGCCGGAAGGGTGCCCCCGCTCCCGGGTACCGGCCGGCGCCGAAGCCGTCTCACCACGGTGTTTGAGGTCGTCCCCGAGTTTCGTATGCCTTCTGCACTTCGGTGGTTCTTGGCATCATGCCTTTAGCGGGGCGGCCTCAACCGAGTCGGTGTAAATTCAGTGCTGCCGCGCCCTGCAGGCGTCATCAAAATCCGACTTTGACCCTTCGCGCAATGTGATCGGAGAAGCCGGCTGGTTGTAGGGCCCCTGCGACTTCCCGTAGATAACCGTACCGTCGGGATTGAAAGCTTTCCTGAAGCTCCCTTCATCATTCATAACGATGTTCGAATTTCGCCAGTGACCACGCAAACTGACGGCAGGAGGGTTGTGGTTAACGTACGTCCGCTTCCAGGTGAGATTGCTCATGCCCAGACTAATCTCTTCACCGTTCGTCGACAGCCCTGACCCGATTGGCATGTCGCCGTTCACCTTCAGGGTGAATCGACCTGCGCGCGGCGTGCAGAGGTAGGCAGTTCCTTGCACGTTCCTGCGGGCAATGATCCGACTTCCTTGGGCGGTCGGCCAGACTTGCACAAACAGGAAATACTCGCCGCCAGGTCCCTCCAGCCTGCCCCATCCTTGCCAGTAAGGCATTACGTGAAATTTCCCACCCATGTAGAATGCCCAAGGCGCGAACACAGCCGTGAGCGCAAGCATACTGGCGCCGGCAAAGAGCAAAACTAGAAGCAGTCTGCCAAGGCATCCCCCATGCCTTTTTCCGCGAGGAACCGGAGGTGGAAATTTGCGGGAGCCTGCCATGCTTTCTCGCTCCTTCACCCTAGCTGGCTGCTAAGGTGACGTCCTTGGCGCGAGCGCTTCAACTGTCAACTCTTCTAGACCGACGCCTGGTCTTTGTGGCGGTTCGGCATCATCGACCTAGCTCAACTTTGTGCTCATAAGAAAAGCACGGGAGAGAAATTCGGAACCATTCTTACGGCTACTCCGTATACAGCAGTCATGAACAATGTGCGAAAGCTGTTTCTTCTCTCGACCATATTTTTGCCAACGCTGGCGCTGGTCGCACAGGGTCATCCGAATTTTACCGGTACCTGGAAACTCGACGTTGCTAAATCGGAGATGGGCAGCGGGGGACCTACGAAGTTGGTAGTCGTAGTCGACCACAAGGACCCCGTGTTTAAATATCTCGTTCAGGGCATAGCCGCTGGGGGGCAATTTGAAGAGAGCGAAACCTTCACCACGGACGGTAAAACTTCGCGGGACTCTCATGGTGTGAACGTGAAAGCTTCCTGGGACGGCGCAGAGCTAGTTGCGGTTGGGACGGCTGACGATGGGAGCATGGTCTATCTGTCCCGCCTCACCCTGTCACCTGATGGCAAGACCATCACCCGGGTATTTACCCAGAAGAATGATCGGGAGCTTCGGCACGAGATCTACGAGAAGCAATAACCGTGCTTCGTAGTGCGTGAGCAGCGGGCCGTTGCAGAAGGCCCTCGTCGATGGAGAAATGGCTTTGGCTATTACAAACGAAGCCCGGCCATGACCCTAATATCGATTGTCACCACTTGCGCTTACTGTCTTTGAAGCACGATTGGCTTTATAACGCGCGCCTTCTTCTCGTCTACGAGGGCATGGTGAGTCATTGCCAGTTGATCTGGTTGAATATTGCGCGAAGTCGTTTTCCTTTGCTCGGGTTGATCATTTCCACGAAACCGAGCCGCCCTTCAAGGTGCAAACGAAGGTGGGGATGGGCATTGCGATTCTGACTCTCAGGACCCAATCGAACGCAGTTGGTGAGGGTGGCTTTGAGGCGATCGAAGTCGGGTCGAATAGTGTTTACGTGGTGGTTGATGACTAGACCGACGAGATGTTGACGGACGCCTTGCCGCATAACGCGTGTTTTGCGGTAGTGCACCATGAATCCCTCTTCGATCAAAATGGCGGCAACATGTGTCGCGAACCGTTCTATGCGCATTTCCAATGCTTTGTCGCCAGAAAATGCGAGATCGTCCGCATAACGCGTGTACTGGGCTCCGACGGATTTTGCTAAACCGGCCAGGCGGCAATCCATTCTGTAACCACATAGGTTAGCGAGAGCAGGCGAAGTGGGCGCTCCTTGCGGCAAATGTGGTTTGGAGTACAGTATGCGCGCTTCGCTCCACCGGCATGGATGGACA
Organism: Acidobacteriota bacterium; assembly: GCA_019247235.1. GTDB lineage: Bacteria > Acidobacteriota > Terriglobia > Terriglobales > Acidobacteriaceae > Gp1-AA145. The sequence continues at coordinate 5,657 of JAFAPG010000514.1, read as the reverse complement.
TCAGGCGAGGGCTTCTTCCATACATCGCGCGACACGGCATTCGTGCAAATGCCACCGAGCAAATCGGCAACCGGTTCGGGATAACCAATGGTCCGAAACAACGTTTGAATTCTTGCGGCTCGGAAGGACGGGAAGAACTCCCGCAAGTCCATCCGTAAGACAATGGGTCGGCCGACGTGGGGAGCGACAAACGTCTTTATGGATCGCCTCTTCACGAACCCGTGCACTGAAGGATGAGGTGGGATCCTCTCAAGAATCTGAGCTAGAATCTGTAGCTGCAACTGCTTCAGCCGGGGCTTCGGCAGTTCAATCAAACGAATGTTTCCGTACTGCTTGTCCAAGATTCGGTAGTGATAGTGCCTCAGCCGGCGTTCGTCACTCCGGCATCCTAATCCCCTCAGATCGGAGAACCACAGCAGTTCGCTTGGCGTAAGTTCAAGCCACTGGGCCAGTGCGCCAATCGACTCGATAACCGGAATTCCCCAATTCTCAGCAGCTGAAACCGGCTGCATCCTCTGCGGCTCGGTGAGCCATTGCTTTATAGACAATTGATGGGCGTGGTTCGACCAGGCCTTCTTGAAACCGGAGTCTTGCAGAAGAAACTTGACCACGTCCCGCCGACGAGGACGTGTACGACCGGCGATCGTTTTGATATAACGCTGCGCTAACGGATGAATCCAATCCCAGCGCTTCCCCAGAGTTCGGCTGAGGCGAGCAACGATTTCGGGGATGGTCGGCTCGCCACTGAGGAAGGCTCCGGCTATTACTTTAACGAGGAACAGTTTCTGCATGGTAAATGCGGCGGAGCTCCAACCAGTCTCACTCTGCATGAGCCCCGCCTGCGCTGGCGCGCAGCAAAGCTCACGCGACGAATTGTCAGTTTTTCACGTTGCCCCGGGGTAACCCCGGAGAAGCCTGACCAAGCCACTAGGGCTCAAGACAAGCTATGCTTGGAGAACTCCGCCGCGAGAAAATCATAACAGGTGCCACTCGGGGTGGTCGCCATGAACAATGCGTTCAGCTGGTACAAGGCGCGCTTCAACAGCTTCGCCCCAGTTGCAAATAATTGGGGCCTCGCGCCGCTTCCCCCGAACGCTTACGAGCAATGTCACTCGAACCCGGGCGGGCTTCAACCCACGGAAAGCAAACAATAATAATGTGTCATTCTAGGCCCGTAGTGCAGGGAAGAGGGGCGAGACGAAATAATGATGACTCATCCCAACCCATGAGTAAATGCACAGGAGACGATAAAACCATTTCTAAAACGGGATGTCATCATCACTGATCGGCGATGCGGCCGCCACCGTTTCCGGTTCCGGCATACGCTGGTCGAAATTGTTTCCCGAGGACTCGCCACGAGAATAGCCTGCACCATCGCCACCTTCTCCCCGTCCTCCTAATAGCACCAAATCACCGGCAACAACTTCCGTCATATACCGCTTCTGATTGGTCTGCTTGTCTTCCCACGAGCGGGTCTGCAGGCGACCTTCAATATAGACTTTGCTGCCTTTTTTCAGATACTGGCCGGCAATTTCAGCCAATCGCTGCCAAAGCACCACGTTATGCCATTCGGTCCGGTCTTGCCACTGACCGTCTTTGTCTTTGAAGCGCTCATTGGTGGCCAAGGTCAGCTTGGCCACTGCCGTGCCGCTTGGGGTGTATTTCACCTCGGGGTCTTTGCCAAGGTTTCCGAGCAGAATGACTTTGTTAACGCTTTTTCCTGACATGGGACGCTCCTGGGATGAAGATGCGACGTGAAAAATTTGCTTGCGATTCGACAACTATATCAGCTTTAGTAAAAAGAGCGCGTGGTTGCGAACGAAGATCGACGAAGCACTATTCATTGCAAAGTGCTGTGGCCGTCAGAGCGTTGTTGTCGCGTGTGCACGGCGGCGAAGGTCATTTCTGTGGCCGAACTGTGGGTGGCTCGTTTCCAAGCAAAAAAAAGACCAGCATAGGTGTCACGGACAAACTGTTCGGAAGCGACCCCGAGCGACCGCGCGAGCTCATCAATCCACTCCCCTGGGCCTTCGATCTCCGCGAAGTCACCGATCGGGGTCTCATCGATCACCACGTGCCCACGCTCCCCTCTCCACTCGGCGCGGTATTTCTCATAACGGAAGCGCGGTTCAAATCGCAGGGCCTGGAGAATGGTCGCCATCTTCTCGCCATCTTCGACCCTGGTCTCGATCTCCGTCCGAGCCTTGTAGCGCCCGGAGTCATTCTTAAGTTTGCTCTTATGGGTAAGGATCCAATCGCTCCCGTAATGCCGTAAGCGCAACAGATCGCCACGATTGCGCAAGGGGTTCCCGGGAAGATCAAACAGCAGGTTCATCTCATGGGTACGAGGCGTAATCTCCTCGAGCCCGAGTTCTCGAAGCCGCTGCACCAACAACTGAATATCGGCAACCCGAAACTTGATCTCGATTTCCGGAGAAGACGACATCGGCTCAAGTATACCTTTCCCCATTTGCTCTGGTCTTGATTCGCCTGCCGATGAAGCCAGAGCGAGCGATTAGCTAAAAGTTGGTAGCTTGACCAGGTCGCCCTCAGGCACTGCTTCAAGAGGCTGCCCAGCTTTGCGCCAGGCCGCGAGTCCACCGGTGATGACGTAGGCACGGAATCCCTGCTCTCGAAGTAGTTGCGCCACCCGGGCGCTTGTCGCTTCGCGCGCTCAAGTGCAATAAACGTATATGTCTTTATCTTTGGGGAGGTTCTCCAATTCCTTGGGTAATCGGTTCGGCTCAACCCGGATCGATCCAGCGATGCGCGCTGCTCCTGCGTCGTAGTATCCATGACTGCGGACGTCCACCAGAATGAGACTATCCTTTTCACTCGAAGCTAGTTTACGCGCCAGTTCTTCGACGGCAATACGAGGAACCGTCCCGGAAGCCGTGTACCGGGCATACTGAACGATGTGATAGAGAAGAAAAACAACGATGACCGCCAAAACCAATCCAGTAACGATGTGGCTGGCATTTTCGACCCCATGGCCGATTTTGGCCAGCAAATCGCGAAACAAGTATCCTACGCTGCCGTAGGCGAGAATGTAGAGACTTGCTCCTAAAAAATCCAGCTGCAAAAACTGTGGAAACTTCATCTTCATGGTGCCGGCGAGGGGAGGAGCCATGGTGTTCAGTCCAGGGACGAACTTTGAAAATACCAAGGTGAGGCGTCCGCGCTTGTAGAAGGATTCCGCGGAGCGCAAAATGCAGGTCTCCGGGTTGAGCGATAACCGGCAAAGCACGCCGAGCAGCGCCCACCCGGTATGGCGTCCGACAAAGAACAGAAGCGAATCGCCCAACATCATGGCCGCCAGCCCACTCAAAACTGCCAGCAATGGGTTAAGAATGTGAGCCGCAGCGGCGGCGCCGGCGGCCACCAAAATGAGGGCGGCCGGAACCGGGAACCCACATGCTTCGGCCAACACGATGAGGAAAACCAGAATATATCCGTGTTGTGCTATTGCCTGGGCAGGGTAATTCATTCTTGATCCAGAGTCGCAGTAAAAAAGGCGGCCGAAGCCGCCCATGATTCATTCTGCGGGCACCAGAAACTACATGGATGACGAGGACTTCTCGCCTTTCACCATCTTGACACCCATCACGTGAATGCTGTTTTTGTCCTCATAGACATGGGCGCGCACTTGCACGTGGTGTCCAACATGATCCTTCAGAGTCTCCGGGTTCATCACGTCCCAACTCTTCTGGTCGGCATCGTTGACGAAGCTGATTTTGTCACCTTCTGACTTCACCGTACCTTTCAGGGTCTTCAATGGCGCGGTGGCCGAGGTCTTATTCATCTTTCCCATGTCGCAACTCTTCCCCGCTTCCTGTGCGAACACGACACCGCTTGAGGCTACACAAAAAGCAAGAGCGAGTACTACGAGCTTCTTCATAGAATCTAGTCTCCTTTAGTAAAGTTGGTCCCGTGAAATTAAACTCCTGTTCCCAAGTACGAATCAACCAGTAATTTGGATGCCAGAAGATTATACGAGTAGGCGCAGATTATTTCTCTCTGACAACCACGAACTCCGGCGCCCAGAGCAGAGCCCGCTTGATGTGCGAGTCCGGAAAGGTACAGATCTTATTGCGCGCCGATTGGGCGTAGTGCACGGCACGTGTGTTGGCCCAGTCAAGGGAGCCGTACCGGGTCAGAATGTCCAATATCTCGCGATGGGTAACCCCGTTGAAGGCTCTCTGTTCGACAATCGTAGCGATTTTCTCGCGCTCCTCTGGTGCGCAGTGTTCAAGGGCGTGAATCACAGCCATGGTGACCTTGCCTTCCCGCAAATCGCTGGCTACCGGTTTACCGAGCACGCGTTCCGAGGCGGTGAGATCGAGAACGTCATCGACAATCTGAAAAGCCATTCCCAAATCGCGGCCATACCCCGCCAATTGATCTTCTTGGTCCGCGGTAGCGCCTCCGAGGATCGCCCCCAGGCGCATGCAGACGGAGAATAAACAGGCCGTCTTGCGATAGATGAGATCGAAATGCTCGTTCAGCGAGATCAGCTGCCCGAGTTTTTCCATCTGCAGCAGTTCACCTTCCACCATTTGCTGGGTGAGCTCGATCAGGGTGTCAAGAACGCGAAAGTTCCGCTCCTGGACTGCGACTTTGAAGGCCTGCATATAAAGCCAATCGCCAGCCAGCACGCATTTTGCATTCCCCCATTGCGTATTGGCGGCGGGGCGCCCCCGCCGCGTTTTGGCTTCGTCAATAATGTCGTCGTGAACCAAGGTGGCGGTGTGAATGATTTCGACCACCGCCCCCAGTTTTACTGCGCCTCGGCCCTCGTAGTTAAATAGCTTGGCCGAGAGCAGTAGGAGAGCCGGACGAATGCGTTTGCCGCCCCCGGCTCGCAGGTACTCGCCAATTTCGGTGATGGCGGGTACGCCGGAGACGGTATCTCGCCCAAATTCTCGTTCGATAGCTGCCAGATCGTCACGCAGCAGCTCAAACAATTCGGCGCCCGTGGCAATGGCTCCGTTGGGGATGGCGGGAGGGCTCATTTGGTTCTGGCTCGTGGGCTCCCGGCGTGGACGCAATTGTGCATCACCGGTCTCGTTTCGCCGCTGGTAATTTTCGGCATCGCAATATTGCTCTACTCCTAAAGGGGCTAATTGGTTCGATAGTTGGCAAATTGCATATCAATGCCAAAATCCTGTTGACGCAGCAAGCTAATGATCTCCTGCAAAGTATCCCTGTCTTTGCCGCTGACCCGTACCAGATCACCTTGGATCGAAGCCTGCACCTTTTTCTTCGAGTTCTTAATCAGCTTGACAATGTCTCGAGCTTTCTCGATGGGGATACCTTGTTGCATAGTGATGTTTTGCTTCGCGCTGCCGCCTGCACCCGGTTCTATTCGGCCATAGGTAAGACCTTTCAGCGGCACGCCTCGCTTAACAAGTTTCTGTTGGAAAATGTCATTGACGGCCTTGAGCTTGTATTCATCGACCGCCTCCAGCAAGATGGCTTCTTTACCTTCCAGCTCGATTTTCGCCTTCGCATCTTTGAGATCAAAACGAGTATGGACTTCTTTCAAGGCCTGCTGAATGGCGTTTGAGACCTCCTGCAGATCAATTCGGCTGACGATATCGAAGCTGTTTTCGGGCATGACCTAATAGCTTAGCCTGTAGCGCATAAATGTGCACGCC
>JAFAPG010000224.1 GCA_019247235.1 Acidobacteriota bacterium | reverse complement strand
AAATAGAACTTGTCCAGAAACCGAAGCTCGCGGAAACGCACCAAGTCTGGGATAAGCCGATAGTTGGTCTCGTGAAACTTCGCACACAGAAACCAGCCCACGTGCGACCACCAAAAACCATGCCTGGGGGAATGCGCATCTTCCTCTGTATCTGAGGTAGCGTGGTGATGCCGATGATTGGCCGCCCACCACAAAGGTCCTTTCTGAGTAGCGGATGCGCCGATCCAGCCGAGTACGAAACGGAACCACCGGCTGGTCTTGAACGTTCGATGCGAGAAGTAGCGGTGGTATCCGCCCGTGATCGCGAACATACGTACTACATAGAGAAGCACACAGGTCGACACGGCCACATAGCTTGCGCCGGTCCAAAATACACCTAGGCACGCCAGGTGAATTGCAAAAAAGGGCGCACTGCGCAACCAGTCGATTCGTTCGTCTTCTCTTATCATTCGAAACTTAGGTACGCGCGCGGGCAAGTCATTCATTATATTTTACGCGCGGCACGCGTCAGTCCTGCAACTTAGAATGAGAGTCATGCGACCTGCCGTCTTCTGCGCGTTGCTCGCCGCAGCGTTTAGCGCCTCTCTTTCCTTTGCGAAAACGCCCTTTACGTTCGACGCGATGATGAAACTCGCTCGGATTGGCGACCCGCAATTGTCTCCTGATGGAAAGATAGTCGCCTTCACGGTCCAAACAGTTGACATGATCAACAACACGAAACCTGCTCACATCTATGTCGTTCCCGTGAACGGCGGCAGCCCGCAACGCCTGACCAATGACGGCAACTCCAACACGCGGCCTCGCTGGACGCCTGATTCCAAGCGCATTCTGTTTGTCTCCGATCGCAGCAATGGCTCCCAAATCTGGTCCATGAACGCTGACGGAACCGATCCGAAGCCCGTCACCAATCTGCCCACTGGCGCATCAGGGGTTACGCCATCGCCAGACGGAAAGCTGATCCTGTTCACAAGCGACGTGTACCCGGCGTGTGCACCGGCGAACGCAACGCCGGGGGTCGACTACGATCGCGTCTGCAACCAGACCAACCTCGATCAGGAAACCGCCGGCAAGATGAAGGCTCGCGTCTTCACGTCGTTACTCTATCGCCATTGGACTCAATACGAAGGTAAACGCCGCCAGCATCTCTTGATTCAGGATGTAACCGGCAGGGTTCGCGATCTCACGCCAGGCGATTTGAATACGCCGCCTTTTTCACTCGGAGGACCTGAGGCCTATGTCTTCTCTCCCGATAGCACACAGGTCACGTACGCCGCGAAGAACGAGCCGGATCCGGCCACCAGCACCAATTCCGATCTCTTCACAGTTGCTGTCGCCGGAGGGGAAGCCAAACGCATCACCAACAATCCTGGCGCCGACGAAGGCCCACTCTACTCACCCGATGGTAAATATCTCGCATATCGAACGCAGATTCGCGCCGGGTATGAAAGCGATGAGTGGCGTTTGGCTGTTCTCGACCTCCAAGGTGGCAACATGAACACGCTCACTGACTCGCTCGACCGCTGGGTCGAATCCTACACCTGGTCCCCGGATTCGAAGCGCATCTTTTTTACGGTCGACGATCACGGCACCCAGCCGCTGTTGATGATGCCTGTCTCTGGAGGCGCCATTCGCACCATCGCCCAGGGTCCCACCTCGGTCGGCGACGTGCAGTTCACCACTGACGACAAGATCATGATCTACACCGAACAGAGCGGCTCCCGCCCTCCCGAGATCAATAAAGCCACTTCTAAAGGCGGCGCCGGAATTCCGTTGACCCACCTGAATGACGATATTTTCAATCAGTACCAACTGACCTCGCTCGAAAAAATTTCAGTCGATGCAGCCGACGGTACAAAGATCGAGAGCTTTCTCGTCAAGCCTCCGGATTTCAATCCTTCCATCAAATATCCAATCCTGTTTGCGATTCACGGAGGCCCGGAGGGAGATTGGGGCGAATCCTGGACCTACCGCTGGAATGCGCAAGTCTTCGCAGCCGCCGGTTACGTGGTCGTTCTCCCGAATCCGCGCGGCTCCATTGGCTATGGACAGAGTTTCACCGATGCGGTCAATGGCGATTGGGGCGGCCGCGCTTACGACGACGTTATGGCGACGGTGGATTATGTCAGCAATTTGCCATATGCCGATAAGGAACGGATGGTGGCGGCTGGTGGCTCCTATGGCGGCTACATGATCGATTGGATTCTCGGCCACACCGATCGCTTTAAAGCGCTGGTTTCCCACGCCGGCGTCTACGATTTGCGGAGCGAAGCAGGAACCACCGAAGAACTCTGGTTTCCCAAATGGGAATTTCAAGGCTTCCCGTGGGAGAACGCGGAGCTATATGAAAAATGGTCGCCGAGTTCCTATGTCAAGAACTTCAAGACGCCCACTCTCGTGACTCACGGAGAGCTGGACTATCGGGTCCCCATTGGTCAAGGCCAGCAGCTCTTTACCGCGCTTCAGGAAATGAAAGTTTCCTCGAAAATGGTTCAGTTTCCTGACGAGGGCCACTGGATTCTGAAACCGCAGAACAGCCAATTCTGGTACGCAACTGTGATCGACTGGCTCAATAGCTATACGAAACCATCTCCCGTCAGCGCAAGCACGCCGCATTGAGCTAAACGTCGAAAAAATCGGCTGGCGGAAGCACGGGACGGGTATATGCCGTCGGCGAATTCTGGCCCCACGTATATTTCAGAATTCCCTTCGATAGGGGGATCGTTGACACGCCTTTTATCCGCTTACATGAGCCTCTTCGATGGGGCGAGGTCGCGGCGCGGCAAGCGGTTGCCGAATGGGATCAAATCTTCGGGTTCCGTAAACGGGACACCTTCTCGCGCGGAGCATATCTCTTTCGGGAAGGGATGCAAGCAAAGGAGGTGTTCCTGCTCACGAAGGGTTTGATTCTGTTGACTTGCACGC
>JAFAPG010000830.1 GCA_019247235.1 Acidobacteriota bacterium | reverse complement strand
CAAGCTCGAAACCGATCAAAGCTTAGCGCTACCAGCGGGCTGCGACTCCGAACGCCGTGTGTCCTCAATCATGACCGATAAACATGTCGCCTTGAATAAGATCGTTCGGCTGGTAGGCAGAGCCATTGCCGAGTTTGAGATGATCCGTCCCGGCGACCGGGTGGCGGTCGGCTTGTCGGGGGGCAAAGACAGCACCACATTGCTACATGCGTTGCTCATGCTCAAGCAGCGGGCGCCGGTATCATTCGACTTGCAGGCCTTCACTATAGAACAGGGGAAGTTTCTGGGTTCGCTCGCAGGACTAAGAGATCACCTTTCCGATCTAGGCGTCGCCTGGCGCGTCTTGCAAGACAAGCCCTCACTCGAGCTCGTCCGCCAGGCGGTAGTGCACGGATGCGACGTCTGTAGCCGCTACCGTCGTCGCGCGGTTTACGAGTTGGCCGAGCAGATGGGCTCAAACGTGATTGCATTTGGTCACACCGCGGATGACTTTGCCGAAGCAATTCTGCGCAATCTGATTTTTACCGGTATGGTCAAACCCCTGCCCCCGGTCGCCCAGTCCTCGGGCCAGCAGTTCCGCCTCATTCGTCCTTTGCTCTACGTTGACGAAGACACCATTCGCGACTATGCCAACAGCAGTCTTCTTCCTATTACACCGTGTGCGTGCTCGCTGCGGGAAGGCGCCAGAACGAGAATTCGTGGATTCCTTGAGTCACTGGCAGCCGAGAACCCTCATGTCCGCTCGAACTTAGTGTCAGCAGCGGTCAAGGTGTGGAAGGAAAAAAGATCGTCGGCAGCAGAGGTTAGCTTCGAGCTCACGAAAGAACTCTAGTCAGTTCGTTCCGAGCCTCCATTGGTCCGGAGTTGGCACAAGCTTAGCCCGCCGACGGAACGACGTCTTGCTCAAGCCCAGCTTTCCGGAACTTGCTCGGCGGCGATGGGCTCCAAGATAGAAAGACCGCTATGTCCGTGCACCCGAAGCAAGTCGGAAACCGAACTAAATACTTCTGTACTGGCCACACCTGACTGGTTGGCTCCCAGGTTCCAATGCAGAACTGTGGTGCCGTCCTCGAATTCAGCAACTTGGGCAACTCGGCCACAGCCGCTGTTGCCCGATACGTCGGCATTGCGCCGCAAATAGTAAATTTTCATACTGCGATTCCGCAAGAACTAGCGTCGCCGGGCAGCTTTGGCCTTACGGTCCCGAGGAGAACGTTGATGACGGACTTCTTCTTGCGGTTGGCCGCCCGCAGGCTCCTCCGCTTCCCGCGGCAACCTTCTTAGCTCATGGATCAGAGCGAGACGCTTATAGGGATCTCTCTCCGTCGCGGCGTCGACATACAAATGTAACCAGTTTTTACTGCTGCTCGTCATAAATCCATTTCAGCAATGGTACCAACCGGAGCCGTCGAAACTGTAGGTTCAAGTTCAGCGGAAAAGGAAAAATCGCACGCTGCCAGCTCTTCTCGAGAACCGCAAGGCATCCGCGGCTGCCTTGAATTACTGATGCGTGTGCGTCGAGAAAAGTTTCAGGTGCAAGTGGCTTATCCTCAAGCGCTTAGGTCGAAATCAGCGTAGCCCACGCCCGACTGACCTCCGCTAAATCGCGTCGCAGCCAGGCAGCTACTTGGCTGAGGAAAACGGTCATCGGTAAGTGCACTGCCCTTACCATTTTCGGGAGAAACTCCTCGGAAGCTAGGCCTGTGGCAGCAGCCAGAATGCGAGAAGATCAGCCGGGACCATGCCAGCATCGCCAGCATAGTGGCTATTCGCTGTTCTTCGTATGTGGCTATTGACGAGCCCGGCGTATAATGTAAAGTTAAGAGTAAGCCGCTAAAAATGATGCGTATGCCCCATAACGAATACTTCCTGACACTGGCCACGAAGAAGTGGCAAGTAGCCGGCAAGGGGCCTTTCATGTAACGGAGGCGCATCCATAACGCGTAGTTTTTGGGCCTCCGATACCGAATCGGAGGCTTTTGATTTGTGTACCGAGCATGTTCGACAGGTTGAGGGTGAAAGTCCCTTTGACAACCTGTTGGAGGTGAAGTCATAGCAAAGCGCAACGGCGTCCTCGTGAGAGGGGGTCCGAAGGAAGCGTGGAGCAAACGCGCGAGCCGATCAACAAAAAGCGGATGTGAGGCCTACGGTGCTGGGCGAAGCGGCAAGTGACGACGAAGCCTTTCAGAAATGCGGCCCATGCTGCGTCGTCTAACGGCCGGGATGCCGCGTGCCGTAAGGCTAAGAGAGGGCGATCTACTCACTGCCACCAAATGTATGAATGGAAAGATGATTGAACTCGAAGGTTTTGCAATCGAGCTTGCATCGGAACTGCACTGCGAGCGCGGCGGAGATCACCAGCAATTGGCAGACCACGTCCGAAGCGATCGTGTGCGGCTGGGGCGTAATCTTGAGGGGACGGCGGTGCTGTGCGTACGCTGCATGAAAGCCATTCCACTCAAAGCTTGAAGTCTGGGTGCCTGGGCTCTGGCGGGAAAACCGATGCGCGCCGCTCCGGTTGCGCGGTAGGAGCGTTGCCGATGCGTAATGTCGCACGCCGCCCGGAGAAGGGAGACGGTAGCGATTGTTTGCCAGAATCTCGACCGCGAATCCCTTGGCCTTAATCCAAGCAACTGCCTGGCTTAGCTACGATTGAGCAAAGGTTCCGAGAGAATCAAGGCCAAATCTAAATCTGCTATGAGTCAGCCGCTTGGCGATTACTTGCAAGCCTCGCCGTGAATCTGCGCGGTTCGGAAAACCTCGACGGCTGCGAAGACCTTCCTCCTTTTCTCTATCGCGCAGAAAAGGACGCCGGACACGGGTTCTTTGGGCCCTAACATGGCCGAGTACTTATCGAACTAAGTAAACGGTAACCTCCTGCGCCTTCCGAAACTGGCCAGGCGAGGTATTTCCCGCCACGAACGCAAACGAGAAAACGGTGGGCTGCGAGTGCGGCCACATTTCTAGCGAGACGATGCCGGTGGCTTGTTCGCCCGGTTTGAGGCTTTCCAGTTGCCGCTCCTGTTTGACTACCTTAATCGGAATGCGATGTTTGATCGTAAGTTTACCCAACTGATGTTCCCCGAGT
>JAFAPG010000818.1 GCA_019247235.1 Acidobacteriota bacterium | reverse complement strand
CGACTTTGTGTCCAATTTCTGAGGGCGGGCCGCCGAGAGCGCCCATCGTGACGACGACGCCGAGAACGGCCGCAACGATCCCCAAACCTGGGAGTGAATCGGCGATATGTACCACGGCGGCTACCGGCTTATTGACTTCCTTGTGATGCACCTCGAGGTCCAGTTCCATTAACTGGTCGATATCGAAAGGGGAAACCGAACCGGCAATGGCGGTGCGCAGCGTATCGCAGAGAAAGTGAATCACGTGATGGTTGTTAGAAATCACCGGATGCTTCTTAAACAGTTCGCTCTTATCCGGTTCCTCGATATCGGTCTCCAGTGAAGCCAGACCGCCTTTGCGAGCTTGCATAAAGATTTCGTTGAGCGCCTTGAGAGTGTCAAGGTATATGGCTTTGCTGTATTTGCTTCCCTTGAGCACTCCAGTAAATCCCTTCAGAATGGCGCTGATCACAGGCAGAGGGTTGGCGATCAGCAGAGTGCCTACCGCGGCGCCACCGATGATGACGAGTTCGGCGGGCTGCAGAAGCACCTGCAGATTGCCATGTTCCATCAGGTAGCCGCCGATTACCGCACCGAGGACGGCGACAATTCCGACGATCGAGAACATACTTATGTTGTGGAAGGCGGTCCAGGTTTGTATCCGGGGGCCTGCTCGGATGCAGGCTTCCCTCTAGAATCGGCCTGACTTGTCGATATAAGCAGTACGGGGATACGTGATGCGCGCCGCTTCATACCATGCCTATACCCAGATGAGCGTCTTGGGGGCTGAACCTGTCAAATTGATCATTGCCTTGTACCAAGGCGCGATTGAAGCCGGATCGACGGCTATAAAATGCATCGAAGCTGGTGATGTCCTCGGCCGTTCGAAGGCTATATCGAAGGCCGTGAACATCCTGACGGAGCTCATTGTTTCGCTCGATCCCCAAAAAGGCGGCGAGCTGGCTTCCAATCTCAGACGCCTTTATAGCTATATGCAACAGAAGTTACTCCAGGCACACTTTCACGCCAGCGGAGAAGCAATCGCAGAGGTAGAGCGGCTGCTGAAATCACTTCTCGAGGCCTGGTACACGGTTGACGAACGCACCAGCATGCCGTATCCGGCTGCTGGTTCCGTTGAGAGTCATGCCGTGGGTAGTTGAATCGGCAGCTGCTTGCGGTTCGCTGGGGGCGGGTGACTGCGAAACCGCAGGGTCACTCTGAACCCCGATCTGACGACTCATTTGCTGTTCGATCACCTTCGCAAGGCCCAGTCCACCGCCTGATGCCAGAGCTTGGGCGAACTCTGCCTGCCCGATATCCATGGCAGAATCGTCCGCTGTGTCTTCATCCGTGCCAAGCCAGCCAGATGAGCCCGATTCGCGAGCCGATTTCAACATTTCGCCGATCAGAAGCGCCTCGAATTGCTGAGCGGCTTCGTGAAGCTTCGAAGAATTCTGCGGTACCGGCGAACCCGTTGCTTCAAGTCTTGGCAAGACGGCTTCATTGATCACTTTCATAGCGCTTACCGTCAGATCACGTCCAATTCCGCGTCGAGGGCTCCCGCCGCGCGAAGATTCTCCAGGATCGCGATTACGTCCCGCGTGCTCGAGCCGATGGACGCGAGCGCGGTAACCAGTTCTTCGACTGTGGCCCCTTCCTTCAAGACCAGATTGCGCGACTTCTCGTCCTTCGCTGCTACAGTCGTTTGCGGCACGATTTGGGGCTGTGCAGGGGAGAACGGGGCCGCTTCGGTCGCAGTGTAAACAGTCTGAATCTCAACGGTCAAGTTGCCGTGCATCACAGCCACCGGTGCAATGCGTACATCTTTGCCGAGGACCACAGTGCCGGTCCGCTCGTTAATAACGACGCGCGCTATCCTATCCGGCTCGACCGACAAACCTTCGATCTCGGCAATGAAGTGGGTCGGATGACTTGTGTACTGTGGCGGGACCGCAACGGACACGAGTGCAGAATTCTCTGCCACGGCCGCATTCGAACCGAAGTGGCGGTTCAGTGCATCACTGATGCGCGCCGCTGTGGTGAAGTCCGCGTCTTTTAACTGTAGGTGGACCGTATTGCTGATGGGTGTTGAAGGAGCAACGCGCTCTACGGACGCGCCATTTGGGATACGGCCGACGGTCGGGTGATTGACCGTTTGCGAATTCGCGGTGCGCCCTGCCACAAAACCGCCCGTGACCACTGGACCCTGCGCGGTCGCATAGACCTGTCCATTGACGCCGCGCAAAGTCGTAAGCACCAGCAGACCTCCCTGCAGATTCGAGGCGTCCCCAATGGCTGCGACCGTGGCATCGAGAGTTGAGCCAGGCTGAGCGAATGCAGGCAGAGTCGCCGTTACGATTACGGAGGCGGTATTCTTGACCGTGATCTGGCCAGGCGTGACGCTGACGCCCATGCGTTGCAGGAGATTCGTCAGGCTTTGGACCGAGAAGACGGTTTGCTGGCGATCTCCGGTGCCGTTTAATCCTACAACCAAGCCATATCCGACGAGCTGATTCGTTCTTACGCCCTCGATGGTGACGAGATCCTTCAGACGTACTCCGTGATCCGCAGCCATTGCGAAAGCGCCGGAAAGAAGAAACAAAGATGCAAGCCGTCGCATATGCGTTTACCTAAAAAGGCAAGATGCCGAGCAGCAGGCGGTACAGGAAATTGGGACGCCGGATAACATCGTTAACGACTCCGCGTCCGTTGATCTTGAGTTCCATCTGCGCGACCTTACCGGAAGTTACAAAGTTGCCGGTGGTCAAATCCACGGGGCGAACAACACCACGCAGTGTGATCACCTGGTTTTCTGAGTTCACGAGCAGCGTTTTAGATGCTTCGATCACCAGGTAACCGTTTGGCAGAACATCGATCACGCGCGCAGTTATGGTCGTAGTCAGGGTGGTTTCGCGCGAGGTGGTGCCGGAGCCATCAAGCGCGGTGTTGGAGCTCGCAGCTACAAGGTTGGTGAGTCTGCTTGTTGGTGCGAGTTTGCCTGCTGCGGAGGTTATGGACGCATTCGCATTTGCTGCTCGCGACGTCTTCGTCGCGCCTGTGGCAACAGCCGACGCCTGTTCGGCGACTACGATCGTAACGATGTCGTCGACGCTCCGCGCACGAAGG
>JAFAPG010000802.1 GCA_019247235.1 Acidobacteriota bacterium | reverse complement strand
GCGAATCCCCCTCATTTTGCTTTCTCTTTCGATAGCGGGCCGGGCAAGTATCGGGGGTTTTTCTGGTTCTATTTCTTTAATGAACATCTGTTGCGCTTCCTAAACCTGCGCTACCCGCGCGATTACAATACCGTCCCCCGGCTGTGGTTCTGGCTCTTGAATCTGGTCTGGCTATTTCCTTGGTCGGCTTACCTAGTGGACGCACCCGGGCTTAGCTATCGGGTTGATGATCGGGTCGGACGAGTCCGTCGGATGACCCTCTGCTGGGCTGGAGTCGTCATGGTGTTTTTTACCTTTTCAACCACCCAGGAGTACTACTCGATGCCAATGTATCCGGCTCTAGCCCTGCTGATTGGGTCCTCCCTGGCACAGGGTAGCTTTCGCCTGGAAAAGGCCAATCGCTTATTGCTTTGGTTCTTCTCTCTGGTCTCGGCGGCCATCTTCCTGCTGGTTGCCTGCATGGCACGCAGCCATCCGAATCCGACAGGAGACATCTCGCGGGCGCTAACTCAGCACCCTGAACTATACACACTTTCTTTAGGTCACTTGCGAGATTTAAGCTGGGCGGCTTTTGCTTACTTGCAATTGCCTCTGCTCTTGGCTGGCACTGCTTGCGGCATCTGTGCCTTCGCAGCCGGACTTTGGCAGCGCAACCGGCTGCGTTCAGTCGGCGCGTTGGCCACGGGGATGATTCTATTTTTCCAGGCAGCACGCGTGGCCTTGGTTCGATTCGATCCCTATCTTAGTTCCTACCGGCTGGCCGAAGCGCTCGAGAAAGCCCCTCCCGGCGACTTGATCGAGGCCAACGCTTACTACGCCTTTTCGAGCGTATTTTTCTACAGCCATCGTCGGGCGCTCTTACTCAATGGTCGCAAAGACAATCTTGAGTATGGTTCCTACTCGCCTACCGCCCCTCCCGTGTTCATTGACGACCGCGAATTTTCTAACCTCTGGCAGGGACCCACTCGTTGGTATCTGTTAGCCTACGGTTCGGAGTTACCGCACATCCGACAGCTGCTTGGCTCCGCGAAACTCTACACGGTCTCGAGCAGCGCCGCCAATTACCTGCTCACCAACTGGCCTCTCCCGAAATGAGAGTTTGCGGACGACTTATTTAGTACAAAACATCGAAGTCGAGCAGAAAACGCCTAGGATAGTTGCCGATGAAGGTGCTATAGCGGGGATCGCCAGTATTAGAAAAGACGTCCAGGGGGTTGAGATGGTTGCTAAGGTTCAACATGGAGAGGGAAAGCCGAACAGCATATTTCTTTGACAGTTGCAGATCTTTCGAAGTTCGTAGGTCGAAGGAGAAATATTTAGGGAAGCGCGGCTGCGGGCGGGAGCTCAGATCAAGATATTGCTGCAGTGGATTGACAGGCTGATAGGGAAAACCATTGCGAAGTTCAATCAAAGGAAACACCTGAAACTTCAGTGGCAGGGCGTAGGCCCCCCAGAGCAAAAAGCGATTGGGAACCTCGCCGGGAAGGCTCGCCTGGATGTCTTGTCGGACCACAGGGAACGGGAAATCACTGATATAGGCCCTGGCGCCTGCCAGATCGCCCCGGGCGTATTGGCGAACATAGGAAAAGAAGAGTTGTCGCCGCGATTCTGCGCCCAATTTAAGGGTGAATTCAAATTGCCGGGTGCGAGCACGTCCGGAGGAACCGAGCACCAGGGCATGCTGGTCAGAAATCACTTGCGGCATGAGAGTAATCAAGTCCTGGGCTCGGCTCTCCAGATATCTGAGCCGCAAGCCGACCCAAGCGTTGACCATGTGATCCGCCTCGACATTCCAGGCAGTGCTATAGGGAGCAAAGTTCCCTCGCCGCTCGGCGCGCTCTATGAATGGAAAATGAGAATGCGTTGCTTCCGCGATCACGTTGACGTAGCGCACTGGCATGCCAAGCACATTTCCGGACGCATCGTAAGCCGTGACGATCTGCTCTGGATAACTCAGAAAGGCGTAGCTACTCAGGGGGACGCCGTCATAAAATATGCCGACACCACCGCGGACTGCGGTCTTCGTACTCTTCCCCGGCGACCAAACAACTCCCGCACGGGGAGCTATGCGAACGGCATGCGTGATACTCTGCCCCTCGAAGCGAACACCAAGATCGATCCCCAGCTGAGAACATGGTATCCAGTGGTCCTGAAAGTAAATCGCTGGTTCGTACTGCGCAAGATCGAAGGCATTTTGCTGGGTGAAATCAATACGCTCGAGCAGATGCCCGTTTACGTCCGCGATGTCCACCGGACGAGCATGAAATTGACCGTCATCCTGGCTATATCCAACAAGCGCACCCATCTGCCATCTGTGCTCTCCAGCGGTGTGCCATGCCGCCGGCGCCCAGTTCTCGATCCATTGCGAGCGAGTGGCCTGACGGGTTTGCTGGCCGAAGTAGTTGCCCTCATTCCCCGCCGGCGTCAACAGCATGGTTTCTGAGCCTCGGGGCTGAACGCCGCCGTCGACATGGGTGATCGCCGCTGTACTCTGCAATATCCCGCTGCCCAGCTGCCAGCGATCGATGACGGTCGCTGTAGTCGAGCCAAAGCTTTCATCGGGCGTAACCGGCTGCGGACTAAAGTAGCTCAGTCCGGCGTACTCGAAACGGTGCGGCGCGAAGTGCAAAGTGCCCGTCAATACGTGTCGAGTAGACAGAATCGCATCCAATTGAGTAAACGAGTTGAAGGCCGTCGACTTGGTTTCATTGAACGGAAACGGCAGAGTACGCACCGGCGACTTATATAACAAAAGTTCGCTACCCTCGGAAAGAAACACGCGTTTCGCAAGCAGGGGCCCGCCGAAGTTGACCCGTGGAGAAGCGGTTCTTAGGCCCACCAAATGTCCGCTTCGAATACGAAACTCGGGCAAAGGATCATTTAGGCTGAAGCTCCATTTTTCCCCGCCGCGACGAGTTTCCGCCGCCACCACACCGGCAATGAATTTGCCGTATTGAGCCAGATAAGGCATTTCGCTCACCGAGATGGTTTCGACGGAGTCAATGGGAACGCTTAGGCCGAAGTCGCCGGTCGCGGGATCGGTCACGTCGACAGAATTCACCAGTAGTGTGCTGTGATTCTCGCCGTACCCCGCAATTTCTAGGGATCCGTCGCTAGCTCTTACCACGCCGGGAACCAAGGGAATGGCATCGGCTAGGGTGGCCGGCCGACTTGGCGTTAGTTTTGCCTGATCGGGATTGACGGTGGCCTTCCCCCCAGTCGCTTCCGTGACGACATCGGGCGATTCTGCCCCGACCGTCACCCTCTG
>JAFAPG010000773.1 GCA_019247235.1 Acidobacteriota bacterium | reverse complement strand
TGCCAGGAGTGAAAGGCTCCCACGCCTCCACCGGCATAGGGAAAGACGAACAGCTCGACCGCGGGTGGGGGGTCCACATGAAGAGATTTGAACCACAAGCTGGCTTTTTCATTCATCGGCAAAGGGTATGGATCGGCAAAGCGGATGTTGAACAACTAGAAGAGATTATGGCAGGCGCGTACATCTGAGGTCACGTGGCGAAGGCAAGCTCGCTTGCCGCGAGTGATGACAATTCGCTATTGCCATAGGGGGTAAAATACATGAATTCCATACATTCGGTCGACGATTTGCCGGTTGTCGACCGACGTTGATCGTGGCGGATCTTGGCGGGGACCGAAAACATGAGCTCCAGGATGCAGGCCGAAGCTGTTTATCCCCATCGCGGAATCAGCATGCACCGCCTCGCCGTGGCTGGCGATTTCCCCGGACTCATATTCACGCTAGGCGCCATCCTGATCTTTCTCCTCGCGATTCCGGCGCTCTGGTATGTGCTGGTTGCTGCCGTTGCTGTTGGTTTGGTTCTCGCCGCTGTTCTTGGTTGGATCCATGAGAGGCCGATAGAGGCGACAACCCTTGAGCTGAAGATCTGGCAGGATAGAACACGACCGGAAATGCTGTCGTAATACCCTGCTTCGGTCGACTGGGGTGGCAAATCCCCGACAAAAAATAAAGCGGTAGATCGTCAATCACCAGGCGCAAGACCAGGTCGCGACAATCGCCTGCGGTTATTTACTGGCCCTTTCCACTAAGCCTAACCAGGTAGGGATAGCCGTCTGAGGCAACCACTTCAACGATGCCAATTCGCTCGCCTGGGATCAACGGTTTGAAACGAATTTGAATGGAGCACTGCGATTTCGGGGGGAGCCTGGCTTGGCAGTCATGGGTAGTCGAGAAATCGATTCCGGAGGGGATGATTTCATTCAGCTGGATGGTTTGATCGGTTTCGTTGCTGAGCGTGACCGTGGCCGGTTGGCTCTCGGTATTAACGCGTTGAACGGAGAAGTCAACCTGCTCGGGGGTCAATGCCAGGGAAGCGGCCGAGGCTGCGGGGGGAGCAATCAGGAGCAAGAGGGAGGGAAGCAGAAATCTCTCGAGTCTCACCCGTGGCTCCCGGTCGCTGCTCGGTCTCCAAAAATGGCGGTTCCCAGACGAATGCAGGTCGCGCCCTCCTCAATGGCGATGGGAAAGTCATATGACATGCCCATCGATAATATCCGCATGCTGAGCGCTGGCAGATGTCGTTTTTGAACGCGCTCGAAACATTCTCGCAGCTGGCGAAAGTATGGGCGAGAGTGAACGGGATCGGCATGGTATGGCGGTATGGTCATGAGGCCAGAAAACTCAAGCCAGGGAAGCTCCGGTGCCAGTTCTAAGAGCTGATTAAATTCTTGAGATTCGGGGAGCACTCCGCTTTTCGCATGTTCGCCGCCGATATTCACTTCGATCAACACCGGGAGCCGCTTTTCCATCGTACCCGCGACCTGATTGAGTTTGCGTGCCAAACGTATGGAATCGACAGAATCGATAGCATGAAATAGTTCGACGGCCCGGGCTGCCTTGTTGCTCTGCAAATGCCCGATTAGATGCCATTCGACTCCCGCCAGCGCGCCGAGCTCTTGGGCCTTGCCGGAAAACTCCTGCACCCGGTTTTCCCCAAACAGGCGCACACCGGCATCATAAGCCGTGCGTATGGCAGCGGCTGGAAACGTCTTACTGACCGCCATTAGAGAGATCTCTGCGGAGTTGCGGTGTGCTCGCTGAGCCGCCGCCTTAATCTGTTCCCGCAGTTGCCAAATTCTGTCCGCGATGATCATCATCCCCGAATCGCCTGCTTTCGCTCACCTCGTTTTCACACGATGGCCGTGGGTGGGGCCGGTTCGTTGGGATCGCCGGCGCTGGTCAGGGGGAGAAAGATCATGATGGACGCGAGAATTGCCAATACCACCAGTCCCAGCAGGTAGGATGGATTGGTAAAGATTTGCACGGGCGTTCTCGGAGGCGCCCAGATCGAAGCTCGCAACCCGGCGAACAACAAGCCCATCAGAGCTTCGCCAGCGATCAGGCCAGAGGCGGTCAGTACGCCCGCATTTTCCACCCGCGCCCGCTGCGCGGCATTCAACCGGCGATGCTGGACCATCCGATCGGCGAGGCTACGGAAGATGCCGCCGACGAAAATGGCGAAGGTGGTTTCAAAGGGCAAATACATGCCCACCGCCACCAGCATCGGGCTGCGTACTTGCATCATGATGAGCGCAATGCCAAGAAAAATCCCGACCACAACTAGCGGCCAAGGCATGTCGTGACCGACGATTCCCATGGCCAGGGTCGCCATTAATCCGGCTTGTGGAGCAGGAAGGGCTCGGCTGCCAAATCCGAAGCCGCGATGCAGCAGCCAGAGGGGCAAATACATTACCAAGCTAGCCACCACCACAGCAATCAGCTCCGCCATTTGAATGCGGCGCGGCGTTCCGCCCAAGATGTAGCCCACTTTGAAATCCTGGAGAAGTTCTCCGGCAACCGAAGACGAGACACAGACGACGGCGGCTACACCGAGAACGGCAGCGACCCCCGATCGTCCCGAAACCCCGAGCGATACCATGAGCAGCGCGGCAACCAGCAAGGTGGAAAGCGTGATACCTGAGACCGGGTTATTCGACGAACCGATCACGCCGCAGAGGCTGCCTGAAACCGTGGCAAAGAAGAAGCCAACAATAATCATGACAATCGCAGCCAGGATTGCGGGTGCGAACAGGCCGGAGACCTGAATATAGAGCAAACACATCAGGAGGAACATGATGCCAATCAGGATGAAAACCGTTTTGAAACTCATGTAACGTTCCGTGCGCATCAATTCCGGTTGTTCGCCCGCTGATCGGCGCAGGTCGGCGAACGCCTTGCCGAGGCCGGCGGTGAGGCTCTCCTTCATCCGATACAGGGTATAAACGGAGCCGACCAGCATTCCCCCCACTGCGATAGGACGAACGATGAACCTCCAGACTGCGACTGACATGTCGGCCCAGTCATTCGGTGCCTCGGCTGGTAAATAGTTCTTGAGTTGGGGACCAATGAAGTACAAAATCAACGGCACCATTAATCCCCAAGCTACAACCGTCCCGGCAAACTGCAGGGCCGCCAGTCGCAGTCCGATAATGTAGCCAACGCCTAAGAGCGCCGGGCTAACGCTTGGCGCGGCTATCGTGCTCGAGGCGCCTACCGGAACGATGGCTTTGCTGGCCGCACTGCCAACGCGCACTTGACTGCGTCCGAGAACGCCCACGGCAAGTTGGAAGGTTTTGTCGACGGCAAATAGGCCGAAGGCGCCGAGCAGGTACACCAGTCCGCCGATTCCGATATTCCAGAACAGATACTTGGCGGCCTGAGCGCCTCGTCTGCCCGCTTTGTGGATCTCCGAGGCAGCCACCGATTCAGGAAAGGGGAGCTCTGGATCTTCGACCATGCCCTTGCGCACTAAAGAGATAAACAGCACTCCGAGGACACTGCCAACCACAATGAGGGCGGTGGTTTTCCAGTAGGCGTCGGCCGGGCTAAAGGAAGGCCAAACGCCGGCCATCAGAAAAGAAGGAATGGTGAAAATGGCGCCGGCGGCAATTCCTTCCCCGATCGTGCCCGACGTGCGTGCGATGTTTTCTTCGAGCACGCTGCCTTTCCAGCCGCGAAGGACCGCCATACCGATGACTGCCGCCGGATAGGTGGCGGCGATGGTGATGCCGGCACGCAGGCCAAGATAGGCATTGGCTGCGCCTAGGACAACCGTCATCAATAGCCCAAGCATCACAGCACGAAAGCTAAACTCCTTCATTTCCATGCTGTCAGGGACGAAGGGGCGGTGCTGGCTGGGGGTGGCGGCCTTCATCGTGTCAGGAGAGCCCATGAAATTTCCTTTAAAGGTGAGTCAAAGACAAATTAAAGCGCGCCGCAACTTAGCACGTTGAGGTAACATCTTACAAGAGCTCAGATTTCCGGTTTCGCCCGCCACTCGTCCCAGATGCATCCATTCGGCGACCCACGGCAGGGTGGGTTGGGGGAGGTTACCTCTTGCTGGTTCAGTTTCGTTGTCGCGATTGTGGCGGCTCCCATGCATATCGCTCCCGGCCTCGCAACTTTGTCGAACGATTCCTCTTTCCCTTTCTACTGATACGTACCCTGCGCTGCGCCAATTGCTTTCGCCGAGCCCGGGCCCTAGTTTTCGTGCCTGCGCAAAAACGCGCAGAGCCCCCCGCCAGCCGCCCCTATGCCGCCTAAGTAATTGCTTGTGCCTGAATACCCCGTTATACTGAAGCTAATTCGTTCGGCTGGAGCCTAACCAGGCGCCGGGCGAGGGAGGCTGGTCTTCAGCAGTAGGGAAGGCACAACTCGTGCCCCCGCCCTCCTCAACCGAGACTTCACGAGCTCGACGCTTGGGGGTGCGGCGATGCGCTGCCAGGGTTCGGTCGCCCAGCTTTGTCCCCGTCCTCTCCCTCCTTCAACCATACTTTTGGCAAATTTCTGGCGATGCACTCTTGCCTGTCGAATGGTCACAGAAGAGGCCATCAGGCGATGGGTAAGGCTGGCAGGCGACTCGGCTGGGCAAACGCTGGATTTTGTGCCCCCGATCAAGCACGCCTACCAAGATAGAAGCATCAATGGCTTCACATGGAATCACAATGTCGGCACACAGGCATAATTCGGGAGCAGAGGACAGCCGTCATTCGGTAACTGCGGTTTTTGGCTTCCATCAGGAGAGCGATCCCCAGGCTCTGCACGCGCCGGTATTGGTACTCAACGCCTCCTACGAACCCATCAATATCTGTGCCGCCCGACGTGCCATCGTTCTGGTGCTCAAGGGAGTTGCCATGGCGGAGGAGGAAAATGGTCATTTTCTCCACGCTGCCCGAGTGGCTATTCGCGTTCCCTCAGTGATTCGTTTGCTCGAATATCGCCGGATCCCACACCAAACTCGCGCTCTTTCGCGCAAGAACATCCTTCTGCGGGATCGCAACACGTGCCAATACTGTGGCGAGCTTTTGTCCTCGAGCGAGCTGACGCTCGATCACGTGGTGCCGCGTTCACGCGGAGGAGCTTCGACGTGGGAAAATCTGGTCGCCTGCTGTCATGCTTGTAATCGCCGTAAGGGGAATCAGCTGCCGGGTGAAGCGACGATGAAGTTGATGCGCGAACCGCGCGCCTTCAACTTGCATACCAGCCGTCACATCATGCGCCTGATGGGGCGCTCCGATGATAAGTGGCGGAAGTACCTGTTCTACTAAGCGCCTTCGAGAAGGGACTCCGAGCGAAGTCCCCGTCCGCTTCGAAGGTGGTCTGAGCTAGTTATCGTTTTTGGTCCTCGCCTTTGGGTAATTCTTTTCCTTCGTAGGTGATCTTTACCTTCGAGCCGAATCGCTTGTAATCGCTGTACTTCACGATCTCGCGGATGTGCACGTCATTGATTTTGAAATGCAAGGTATCATCGGCCTTCGTATAGGCGGGAAACCAGTAGCGACCGTCTACCTGCTCGCGCCAAGTGGTAAATTTTGGAAACAAGTTTTCGTTGTTTTTCTTGCGGATGTCGGGAACGGTCTTGCCGGAGGTCTTGACGATTTGTAGATCTTGATCGTCAACCCAGATTCGGCCCTGGAAGTATCGTTTTTTGCCCTCAATGGTTTTGGGCGCCACGTCAAACACATAGCAATGCAACTCATCCTCCTGTTGCTGGCCGACATAAAGGATGTTGTACTCGGGTATCTCATCCGCAGTGAGCACGAAGGGGAGGAGATGGCGAATGTCCTGAATATCTTCGGGAGACATCATGATCTCGGTCAACGTAGACTGAGGCGCAAAAACAACATTCTCGAGATGACGCCCCTGATTGTCGTACGTTACGTCGAAGACTTCGCGATATTCTCCGGTCGTCGTATTTCCGTCGACAGTTTGCACGCTAACATCCTGACGGAAGGTGTAATCGTCGCGGGCTTCCTTGAATTCCTTTTCTTTGGAGGCAAACCGCTGGATGATCTCCTGAGAGGTAATCCCCTTGGGAGCGTCGGTAGTGAGTGGTCCTTCTTGAGCAACCGCCAGCGGGCAAACACCCAGCATCACCGCCACCAGCGGCAAAACTATCGGTAT
>JAFAPG010000615.1 GCA_019247235.1 Acidobacteriota bacterium | reverse complement strand
CCACCTACTCGGCGGTTCGCGTCACCCATATTCCGACCAACACCGTGGTCAGCTGCCAGGATGAGAAATCGCAGATCAAAAACCGGGAGAAGGCGATGCGCGTTTTGCGGTCGCGCCTGTACGAAGTGGAGATGCAGAAGCAGCAGGAGGCGCTGGCCAAAGAACGCAAGTCGATGGTAGGAACCGGGGATCGCAGCGAAAAGATTCGGACCTACAACTTTCCCCAGAATCGAGTTACCGACCACCGGATTGGTCTGACCATTCATCAACTCCCCGACATCATGGATGGCAAACTCCAGCCCATCATCGATGCTCTGGGAACGCACTTCCAGGCAGAGCGCCTAAAGGGCGAGGCGGGGATGGTTGTTTAACTCGGGTGAATGCCTCATGGGGTCTCTATTTTGCCTTCAAAGTTGCACTCACCGAGGACTGACCTTCGCCCGCAAGCAGCTTGGACAAGGACTCGCGATAGGGCGGACGCGCGATTCCGCGTTCAGTCACGATCGCGGTGACCAGAGTTGCGGGTGTGACATCAAACGCGGGATTTTCCACCTGCACCCCCGCGGGTGTCATGGGCCTGCCGGCAATATGTGTGACCTCGGCGGGATTTCTTTGCTCGATTGGAATGCGAGCGCCATCGGTGGTGTCTGGATCGACGGTGGAAAGAGGGGCGGCTACATAAAAGGGAATACCATGTTCTCGGGCCAGTATGGCTACGGTGTAGGTACCGATCTTATTGGCGACGTCCCCATTGGCTGCGATCCGATCGGCACCCACAATAACGGCCTTTATCTTTCCCTGCCGCATGATGGCGCCTGACATATTGTCGGAAATGACGGTGGTAGGGATTCCATCCTTGACCAACTCCCAAGCTGTCAGACGCGAGCCTTGGAGAAAGGGGCGGGTTTCGTCGGCATAGACGTGAAGGTTTTTCCCCTGCTCGATTGCCGCCCGTACCACTCCGAGAGCAGTTCCATAGCCACAGGTAGCCAGAGCTCCGGCGTTGCAATGCGTAAGAACCCCGCCCGCTACCGGCATCAAGGCCGCTCCCTCGCGACCCATGGCCCGATTAATCGCGATATCTTCAGCGTGCATCTGTCGTGCTTCATCGACCAGCGCCTGTTGAACTTGTGCGAGGGGGACCCCGCTGAGTGAGCGAAATTTTTTTTGCATACGGCGGATTGCCCAGAAAAGATTCACCGCGGTAGGCCTGGTTTCGCCCATCGTGGCGCAAATCTCCTCGAATTCTCGTTCCAACGCTCCCGGGCTCTCTGCCCGCGAGTTCGTCACCCCCAAGGCGATGCCCATAGCGGCAGCCACTCCGATCGCGGGAGCCCCACGGACTACCATATTCCGGATCACATCGGCGACCTGTTCGTGGGTGGTGCAGGTCACGTAGGACTCTTCCGTCGGCAACTTCGTCTGATCGATGAAGCGCACGCCACTTGAGGTCCAGGCAAGAGTTTCAATCATCATGGCTGAATTAATTCCTGATCATTCCTCCGCTCTTTAGTAGGCCTCAACCGAGGTGTCCAGATTAAGGGCGAGATGCTCTCGCCGCACGTCGGCGGCGGTAAAGATGGCGACAAAGGGAGCGGGAGAGGCGGCGTGCTCGACGTTAACCCTTCCCTCAGCTTCCCCTCGTTCGACCAAACACATGACTCCAATCACCCTGAAGCCAAACTCTCGGGCCGCGCGGATGGCCTCAATGGTCGAAGAGCCGGTCGTACAAACATCATCGACGATCACCACCTGAGCACCGTTCTGGCGAAAGCCTTCGATTCTTTGCCCCGTACCATGCGGTTTTTCCGCCTTGCGTACCAGAAAGCCATGCATATTACCGCTGATCACAGCAATTGCGACCACAATCGGATCCGCGCCCATGGTAAGGCCGCCGATTGCCTCGGGCTTCCAGTCCCGGCGGCGAATCTCTTCGAGAAATACCTCTGCGGTCAATTGCGCCCCGCGCGCGTCAAGAGTGGTGGTGCGACAGTCGATGTAGTAATCGCTCCTCTGGCCCGAGGCCAGCTTGAACTCACCTAGGCGGAATGACCGGGAAGCGAGCAGGCGTAACAATTGGCGACGAGCGGAAATCATTCATTTTTACGATAACAGGAAAGTGGAGGCTGGTGGGTGGAAGGCTAGCCCGGTCAGTACTAATGTAGAGGGGTCATTTCGCCAGGTGCTGGCTTGCGATCAGGCCTAATACCACTAAGGTTGAGTTATATGCTACATGCACCACGAAGCTAGCTCCCACCGAACCGGTGCGGGCGCGGACAATCGTGAGCACCAATCCCACCAGAAAGATAATGAGCACAAGGCCCCAGGCAAAGGCCAGTTGGGCGGCATGAATGAGCCCGAAGGCGGTGGCGGTGGTTAAGACACCAATCACCATGCCGAAGCGGCGCGCGATCACCGGATAAAGGAAACCACGAAAGAATAGCTCCTCCATCAACGGGCCAAAGGTGACAGCAAAAATGCCAGTCAAGGCCGCTGCAATTGGAGTGCTTAAGAACTCTTCCATGGGAATATGCTTGGGAATATTGAAGAAACGTTCGAGTGATTGAAGAAAGACCAGCAGGATTCCAATCGGTACCATAGCCGGCCAGTAATTGGTCGGCCAATTCCAGCGAATCATCGTCCAGAAGCTTTGATGCCACGTGCCTTCAACAAACGAGATCATGTAAGCGGCGACGACGGCATACCAGGCAAATTGCGTCGATAAAGCGACCCAAGGTTTTTGCGCCACCAGAATCCAGGGCAGGCTGCCATAAAAGAGCTTTTGCACCACGATGGCAACCAGTGGCAAGAGACAGTACGGTATGACGAACATCAGAAGCGCGATGCGAACGACATCGCCTCCACTCCAAGGTGGGTTCTCAGCGGGAGGATGAATTTCCACCTGGGGAGGCGCAATGGACCGGGTTCCAGCTTCGGAGCTCGGCTCGCTCCACGGCGCGTTCGATGACATAAGACAGACTTTACACGAAAACCGGTATCTTAGGCGGTTCCCTGTTGGCTTCCTTTTCTAGCTAACCGCCGATTGCTGGTGCGCCAGCGGAGCTTTGTCGTTCAGTGCGAAATAATCCGCAAGTACTTGGCCGGTATAAGATTTCTTGCTACGCGCGACCTGCTCAGGCGTACCTTGGGCGACGATCCTTCCTCCCTCCTCGCCGCCTTCCGGGCCGAGAT
>JAFAPG010000297.1 GCA_019247235.1 Acidobacteriota bacterium | reverse complement strand
AGGCGGATTTCCGCCGCGAGCGCGAGCGGCTGACCGAGGCCTGCGGTAAATTCACCATCGGCGTGATTGTCAAGTGCGCCTATCCCCTCTTCACCGACCATCCCCTGCACATCGCGGCCGGCAGCTTGCCACCACAGAATGGATTTGGCTTAGGGCCCGCCTTCGTTACCTCGTGGAATACGGAAAACTGGCGGCTGGGCTGGGATGCTGACGCAGTTGTAGCAACCAGCGGTGGGTGGCGGGCGGGGGCATATATGAAGCTCATCCATACACCAGCGCAGCGCATTCGCGTGGTTTCCGACAACCATCCGACTTCAGGTAAGACCTCTCTAGCGGTCCATCCCTACACCGTATTCAACATTTATATACAGGCAATTTCCTTAAATAAGATCAATTTCTTCGGCTTGGGCAATACCACGACGCTCGCCGGGGCGTCTGTATTTGGTATGCGCCAGACAATCATTGGCGGTAACGTGATTAAGCCGCTGTTTGAGTGGCCTAGCATTCGCAAGCTCAATCTCGCTTTCCTAGGCGAGTTGAACGGACGTTTGGTGGCCATTCGAGGAGAGCACGGCCAATCGGTCCCGTCGATTGAGGCACTTTACACGAATGCCACGGCCCCCGCATTAGCCAGCCAGCCCGGGGTAATACAGTTTGGCGAAGGACTACATTTGAGCCCTGCACTGTGGAGCGACCACTTACACTTGAGTTATCTAATCAATTTCCAGCAATTCGTCGCCGCTTCGAATTCCCACTATTCCTTTATCCGCTGGACACTCGACCTGGGGCACACAATCCCGCTCTACTCGCATACCGCGTCGTACGCCTCTACTGACACAAAAGGTCCGGATGAGTGTGCGTCCGGCGCCGAGAAATGTCCGCCGCTTTCATTTTCCCGCAATCTTCAGGGTGCAATTGCACTTCGCTTGCTCCTGGTCCAATCAATCACATCGGCCACCAGCGCAGTCCCTTTTTATTTTCAGCCCACGCTTGGGGGAATGGATCTTAACAGCGCATTGACTCTGGGCAGTTACCAGGATTACCGCTTCCGCGCTCCCAATCTCCTTTTGTTAGAGGAAAGCTTGGAGCATTCGATCTGGGGACCGTTTGGCCTCAAGCTCATGGCCGACCAGGGGAAAGTTGCCCTAACTCGGGGCGACCTTGGCTTTAGCCATTTCAGACACAGTTTCGCCGCGGGGTTCACGCTTCGCGCCGGTGCCTTCCCCATGGTTTCCTTGATGTTTGCCTGGGGAGGGCCAGAAGGTCATCACAATCTCTTTAATATGAACACGTCGCTACTAGGCGGCTCTTCTCGCCCCTCTCTTTACTGAACCTAAGATAGGAGAAAGGCTCCTAAAGACGGGAGTTCGTCTCGCCGATAGGGCTTCGAAGACAGTAGATCCCACTTGACCGGCGGGCCAGGCCGGGGTCGCTTTCCAAAGATCGCGGTTCCAACCGTCCTGGAAGTCAGTCCAGCGCGCCCGTTTTAAGAAAGCACGGGGCGTTGCGCTTTTTGGTAAGGTTCAGCGCTTCTTAGCGGTGCGTACATCACCAACTTGTCGAAATTTTGTCCAACTCTTGTCAAAAGTTGGCGGCGATTATTGCAGCACAGAAAGTGCCAGCAGTAGAATCCGCGTGAAAATTGGCATGACTTCGGGCAGAGGCAAGTTGAGCCTTGAGATGCCACAAGGAGAATGCATTATGCAAGTATGGTGCAGAAAATCGCCACTTCGCCGCGCGCTAGCGGCGCTGTCTAGCTGGATATTTGCGGGGCTGGTAGTGGCCTCTGCACATCCACTGCAGGCGGAGCAGAATTGGGTGCTGTGGGTGGCCTCGGAGAGTAATGATGAAGCCAGGCAGGCCAATGCTTTCCTGCCGAACGAAATCTGGGTGCACGAAGGCGATCGCATCGCTTTTATCTTTGTTCCCGTCAACGAGATTCATACGGTCAGCTTTCTCACTTCCGGTCAAGTGCGTCCGTCGGCTTTTGCCGGATGCCCTGGAACCACACCGAGCGATAGCAGCTTTGATGGATCGAGCTGCGTGAATAGTGGGCCGATGATGAACCGAGCCAAGTACACGGTAAAGTTTCCTGCCGCGGGCAACTTCAAACTCGTGTGCTTGGTTCACCCAAACATGAATGGAACCGTTCATGTCCTTCCTGCTTCGGCAAAGCTTCCTTATGAGCAAAGTTTTTATACTCAGGAGTTTATGGATCAAGCGAAGGACTTGCTGCATGACGCGGATCGACCGCTTGAGGAGCAAATGGACTTTCCCCGCAAGGAGAACGCGGTGATTGTGTACGGTGAGATGGTGGCGACGGCAGGTGGACGCCAATATTTGGCCATTGTTCGTTTTTTGCCCTGGGAGATCCACGTCCATGTCGGAGAGACGGTGGAATGGATGAATACCGATCCTACCGAGCCGCACACGGTGACCTTCGGGACGCCGCCTGCGAACATCGGAGCCCCGGAAAACGTAACGACTGCGGCCGACGCCGCCTTTGAGGCGACCATCAGCTCGACTACGGCCAACGTGAGTTCGGGGATTTTGCAGGCCCCGCTCGAAGACCGCACGGGCTTAGCGCAGTCACCTCTGGGCCGCACTCGCATTCGCATCACCTTCACCGAACCGGGTACGTACAAATACATTTGCGGCCTTCATTCCGGTTTGGGTATGAAAGGAACCGTGGTCGTCGAGCCATAAGCGAGCGAGATCTTCATGCTACGTCGTTACCGAATGTTTTGCTTGTGTTTCGTGGGGCTCGGAGTGGCGACGCTCGTCAGGGCGGTCGATTATCGCGGGGGAATGGTGACACCCCCGTTAGCCAAGCCGAGTTTCACTTTGACCGACACAGCAGGTGTGGCATTTGACTTTCGAGCAAGAACCGAAGGCTATGTCACCCTGCTGTTTTTTGGTTATACCCACTGCCCTGACGTGTGTCCCATGCAAATGGCGATCATTGCGCAGGCATTAAGGGCAATCCCGGCGGAACAGGCGAAGCAGTTCAAAGTGGTGTTTGTGACCACTGACCCCACGCGCGACACGCCCGCGGTGCTGCGTGCTTGGCTGGATCATTTTGACAAGCGCTTCATCGGTTTAACCGGAAGCAACCAGGCGGTAAGTGCAGCGCAGGCCGCGGCTAATCTCAATCCCGTGGAGCGATCTGCAGACGCTGGCGAGCACAGCTACCTCTCCCATACTGCTTGGGTGTTTGCCTACACCCGGGACAATCTGGCACATGTTATCTATCCTGTAGGTATAAAAAAAGATGACTGGATCCATGATCTGCCGCTTTTGGCCCGCGAGAAATAGTGGCTTCCCCAAAAAACAGCGGCCACGACTGTCCCAGGTGAGGTAGGCAAAATCGACGTTCACCGCCGGGAGTCCAAGGCGACCGCCCAGGCTGTCGTAAAGTTACTAGCGAAGGAACTTCTTCGGGCTGGCATTTCTAGCTTCGAGCCCTTTATCCTTTCAGGGATCATCCTCCGAAAGCTGATGTGTCAAGCCGCCGATGTACGAAGGGGGAAAACTCGCTTTTTCCCTTAAACCCGAATCCGAGAGCTCGACCGACGCTGCATTTTAGATGTGAATGCGATCGCCAGCCAGCCGCAGGCCTCAACCAACCCTAGGCAAATCACGAGATCTATGCACGCCTTCCTCAAGCTTCTGCGATCGAACCATAATTATCGTTACACCTGGATGGGACAGGTGGTAAGCGAAATCGGTGATCACTTCAATAACATTGCCGTCTTTGCTCTGGCCATGGACTTGACTCATTCGGGTCTGGTGGTTACTGGCATCATGCTCGCACGAGCAATTCCGGCGATCACCATCGGACCGTTGGCGGGCGTGCTGCTCGATCGATTTGATCGTAAGCGCATCATGATCACCAGCGATCTGGTGCGGGCCGTCGTGGCTCTCGGCTTTATCCTCGCGCTTTCAGAGAAGAGGGCGGCCTTGCTGTACCTATTTAGCGCTTTATTGATGGTCGCGTCGCCTTTCTTTACCGCCGGACGCTCGGCCATTCTCCCCACCATTGCCAGCGCGGATGAAATCCACACAGCGAACTCCTTGACCCAGACCACGCAATGGACAACGCTGACGGTAGGGACGTTCCTGGGCGCCACCGTGATTGCCATGGGATATAAATGGGCATTTGTTTTCAATGCTCTGTCCTTCATTTTTTCCGCCTGGGCCATTCGCAAGTTAAAAGCGCCTAAGGGAAAAGCATTCCGCGCCCAGCGCAAAGACCTGACCGAAGCAGACGTTGTGCGTCCCTGGCATGAATATCGAGAAGGACTGCGCTACATGAGCTCGGTTCCTCTGGTTCTCGGTATCGTTCTTTTGGCTGTGGGCTGGGCTACGGGCGGTGGCGCCGCCCAAATTCTATTTACGTTATTTGGTGAAGTGGTATTCCACGCTGGGGCCGCAGGAATCGGGGTAATCTGGGGCTGCGCGGGCCTGGGACTATTAACCGGGGGTGTTATTGGTAACTGGCTTGGCAAGCGGCTTTCGTTTGAGCAATACAAACTTGCTGTCTTTATCGATTACATTCTGCATGGTGCCGCGTATGTTCTTTTCAGCCGGATGCCGCGGCTCGATCTCGCTCTGATATTTATTGCCTTATCGCGGGCCAGCATCGCCGTCAATTCGGTGATGAACTATTCATATCTGTTGCGCACAGTCTCGGATCAATATCGGGGACGCGTTTTCGCCACCATGGAGACGCTTACCTGGGCGATGATGATGATGTCGATGATGGGCGCGGGAATTGCTTCCACCCACTACAGCCCAAGAATCATCGGCACCTTCGCCGGCCTGCTGAGCTCGACTACGGCAATTTTTTGGGCCTGGGCCAACTGGAGCGGACACCTTCCCCAGCCGGCCGCTCTTGGCATCGACGTTCGCGAAGTTGAAGTGCACGGCGATCCGGTCGGATAGCAGCGCACCGGCGACTCGGCGGAGAAGAGGTCTGGCATTGAGTTCAAGAGGCTTTCGACTCGAGATCTCAACCGAACCATTACTACACTCGCTAGTCTATCGGCATGTTGCCGAGCTAGTCCTTGGTCCCGTTGGCGGATGACCGAGGTCGGATACTCGGGCAATCACTTCTCGAGATTAAATATAAGGTGATTTCATTCTCTTGCGGGCCGTCTCGGCGAGAGACGAGGCAGAATCGAAGGCCAACACCGCCTGGTATCTTTTGAGCGCCAAGTCGCGTTTGCTCAGCAGATCATACATCTCGCCGGCGCCGAGAGCAGCCTTTTGCGCCACCTCGGGATCGGGCTTTGGCACTTGCCCCACCAAATCGTAGGCGGCAGCCGCGCCCGCATAATCCTTTTCGCTGCGCAACAGGTCTCCTAAAGCTACGGCCGCGCCTTCATAATGCCGGCTCGAATATTTTCCGCTGCGCCCGTCTTGCCAGATCCGTCGATACACCGCCTCGGCATCCGTGTTGTCGGCACTTGCGCGGAGAAGATTTCCTTCTTCAAGAGCAAATAGAACGTTATGGGGATACTGCGGTTCCAGGCTTCTTACAATCGTAAGCGCCTCCTGATAACGGCGTTCGCGACGGAGAAAGACCATAAGAACAATCTTCGCGTCGGTGCTGGTTTCGCTTTTGGCCGCGGCAGCGTCATGGAGAAACTTGAGACCTTTCTCCTTGTTCCCCCCCATTCCCACCAGGCTCGAAGCCGCTTTTACGCTCCATGGCAGATTGCCAACTACATAGCTATAGGTGCCAACGATCAGCTTGGCATCGGTGTTCTGGGGGTCGAGTGCAAGCACTCTGTCATGATCGTGGCGTGCTCCTAAGGCATTGCGCAGAGCGGAAAACCACGCATGCTCGATTAAAGCCGTGTAGGTGGCAAACTGTGCTCGGGTGACTCCCCGTGCGTATAAGCCCAAGATGTCTTTGGAGTTCTCCGCCAGGCGCTTTTCTTCGATTGCCTGCGCTCGTTCGGCCAAGGATTTAATTTGCTGGGAAATGCGGGGGTCGGCATCCCTATGGCGGGCGTTCAAAAAACTATCGTTGGCATATTCGCTTGCATCCAGTGCGCCGATGCGATAGAGCTCGCGAAACAGCACCGCCATAAGAAGATGATTTAAGGCGTCGGCATCCTGGGGATGACGCTCGACAATCTGCGCGAATTCCTGCACCGAGCGGTCATATTCCATATCGTAGAAATGCTGGAAGGCGGAAGGATTGAGCGGGTCGGCAGGACGAAAGGGTCCTGGGATAGTGGTTTGGCCGGCACAAAGGCCAGGGAAAACAGCGATCAACAGCAACCCGGAACCTATTTTAGACAGGGGGAACAAGGGCCGGACTCTCTCGTCCGCAGTGTACCTGAGAGTACGACTCGAGCCGTTAACTACATGTACCACTCAAGAATCTTTGCACGGTTTGCGTAAATCTTGCTCTCTCAAGCCAGCATGAATCTGACCCCGCTCAAAAGCAAGCGACTGAAAGCATTCGAGTTATGCTCGAAGGTTTTTGGTCATACGCTTGCGCTTATGAGTGTACTGGTTCCCAACATGTCTGACTTGGTCCGCGATGCACAACAAGAGTTTTGGCGCCCGCCCATTCGCCAAGCCTCGCCGGCACTGAACCTCGCCGAAGTTTGCCGGCGGTGTAACACCGAGTTCATGGTAGGCGCGGCATTTTGCCATATTTGCGGAATGAGTCGACATCGCTCGACGGTAAGCGGCACTGGTTGGATGCAGCACCTCGAGTTCTTGCGAGTACTCGAATTTGCCCGGATTAAGAACTGGTTTAATCTTCCCTTGGCCTCCTTCTGTGCTTTCCTGCTAGGCACAGCTCTGCTTATTGTGGCTTTGGCCATTGGGTTGATGAGCGTACACGATTTTTCTGATTTCGAGGCCATCCAGCTCTGGCGCATGCAGTGGATAATGGGAGCATGTGCGGCATTCCTGGCCGGAATTCTGCTCAAGGATCGCAAGCGGGCCGACTAAGTTCTTCCGCTCGCCTTCTTTACGAGCCCGGCGGGATGGTTCCTCATCCGATACATATGGTTTAGCGGCCCCTTACCCTTTCCCACCGGGTAAGCACTCCGAATTGCGGCGGTCACGTAAGCTTTGGCTAAGAGCACCGCCTCCCCCAGGGCCCGGCCTAACGCCAAATGACAAGCAAGAGCCGTCGAGAATGCGCATCCAGTGCCATGAGTAGATAGCGAATTTAAGCGATCGGCGGTGAAAGTCTGCATCGCACCATTATTTTGACTGAGCAGGTCGGTGGCACGTTCGAGCTGGCCTCCCGTAATCACAACCGAGCCGACGCCCATGTGATGCAGTTGCCGAGCGGCATCCTTCATTTCCTCTAATGTCCCCACATCTCTTCCGGTTAGAGCTGCGGCTTCCTCCGTGTTGGGGGTGATCACGGCGGCAAGCGGCAGTAGCCGTTCCGCCAAGATCTTGGTTCCGGCGACGTCCACCAGACTCATGCCCGAAGACGACCTTAGGACAGTGTCGAGGACAAGATTAGGCACTCGAACCCGCTCGAGGAAGTCAGCGATTCGTGCCGCCACCTCCCCTGATCCCAACATCCCGACGTGTACCGCGGAGACCTTCACATCCCTGGTCAGCTCCTCCAAACTACTGGCTACCAGGGAGGGGTCGGACGGCTGAACCTGCCGCACTCCTTTGCTCGATTGAACCGTAAGTGCCGTAATCACCGCCACTCCATAACATCCGTGGGCGGCGATCGTCTTAACATCCGCGGTAATTCCGGCCCCGGAAGATGGGTCGAAACCGGCAATGGTGAGCACAATCGGGGGACTGGGAAGCATCAAACCGAATCTACCGAAAACTGCTTGTCTTTGAAACCTCGTTTTTTTCCCGGTGAGAGGCTCTCAGCTTTGGCTAAGTGACTGAAATTAATATGGATAGCATCATTTTCTCGTAAGCTGCTGAAAAATCAACTAGGCAATATTTTCCTCTTCCTCCCGAGGTTTGGTTATTGACCACATAATTAACAGAGAAGATGCATTTTTTCTAGCAACATAGGATTCCTGAGCTGAACAATTAACCCATGTTACTTCACTTATCTACTAAGAGCTAAAGGTAGTTATAGGACTAATTCCCAATTGACAGGCGATTTCTGCCACCGTAGGATCACCTCCATTGCGGCGAAGATCAGGCTAGGAGGAGGACGACTTTGAAGATGGAGGGTATCTGATGCAACGACAACTAGCTCGAATTCTGACGATGGCTGTTTTCGTCGGGTTGGGAGCGGCACAGGGTCCAACCGCCTCGAGGTCGCCGAACCGCAGTCTGGCGCCCATTGATAGAGTAAGCATTCCCCCGGTAGAAAGGAATCTCCATCCTAAGCCGTATCAGGTGGGCACGGCCTCCTGGTATGGAGAGGATTTCGAAGGCAAGCCAACTGCAAGCGGCGAGCCTTACAACATGTACGATTTGACTGCGGCCCATATGACGTTGCCCCTGGGTACGCTGGTCCGGGTAACAAACCTGCGCAACCGCAGGGTCGTCGTGGTGCGGATCAACGATCGCGGCCCAGTCGTTCCGGGGCGTATCATTGACGTCTCCTACAGCGCCGCCAAGGTCCTAAAATTTCAGGCGCAAGGACTTCAGAGGGTTCGTCTGGATGTGATTTCCGCCTCACCCCAGCCGACCACCCTGGCCCTATTACAGATACCGGTGCTCAGGCGATAGCGGCGGCTAAGTTTTCGATGGTCGCGAATCGCGGTTTCTCGTAGACTTCGAGAGACCATGGTCTCGGCCGCCGACCAGCTGGTGGTAGCGCTTGACGTCTCGACAGAAGCCGAGGCGGCCAGGCTTGTCCGCAGCTTAGGAAGCTCGGTTCGTACCTACAAAGTTGGGCTTGAACTCTATACCGCCGAGGGACCGAAACTGGTCCGTGATTTGGTAAGTTCTCGAAAAAACGTCTTTCTTGACCTGAAGTATCACGATATACCTCACACCGTGGCTGCGGCCGTCCGCCAGGCCGGCCAACTCCAGGTGGACATGCTGACCGTGCATGCGGCCGGAGGGCTGACCATGCTTCAGGCAGCCTGCGAGGCTGCGCGCGAGATCGGTCAAGAGCTGAAAGTTCTGGCGGTCACGGTGCTTACCAGCATGCACGAGGAACAGTTACAGGGTACCGGCATTGCTGGCCCGGTAAAGGACCAAGTCCTACGACTTGCGGCGCTTGCGCTTAAGGCCGGGTGTCACGGCCTGGTCAGCTCCGCTCAGGAGGTGCGCCTGCTGAGAGCAGAATTTGGAGAAGAGTTCCTCGCTGTTACCCCAGGAGTGCGACCTCGCGGGAGCGACGTCGGTGATCAAGTCAGGGTGGTGACTCCAGCCGAGGCCATCGCTGCCGGAGCCACACACATTGTCGTCGGGCGCCCAATCATTGCCGCCTCCGATCCAGCCCGAGAAGCCGAAAAAATTCTGCAAGAAATCGCCGTTCAATCGGTCGCATGAGCGCGGCAGGTCGCTCCAACCTCTCCGGTTGAGCGGCTCTTGTCGAATGGGAATGACGCCAACACGGCTTCCGTGAGGGTTATAGCTTTTCGTAGAATTCGCAGGCGGAGCAGGAAATGAAGATACCACCCGGCACACCACGTTCACGGTCCTTCACTCGTTTGACGATACGGGTTTGCTGACCGCATTTGGGACAGTTGGTGCTCTTGGTAGTGTCCATCACTTTCTTGCGATCGGCGGTTTTGGCAATCTTGGCCATTGCTTCTCCAATTGCTATTTTGGGTTAATTCTACCATTCATCCGCGCACGCCCGGTTACCGGCCCGGCCCCTTTATGACTGCGCGCACGCCGTTTTTTCAGCTGCCGGGGTTCGAACCCGAGAATCGATCCGTGGCGGTTGCAACAACGCCGACCGCGCGGAGCATTGTGACAAATTTTGGCTGGCGCAAGCAATCGTCTTATCATCAAAGTTGATCCGTACGATCAAATTTTCCGAATTGACGGGGCAGTGTGTCTTCGCGTAGCGTACCTTTTTATGCTTACCCAGCACCAACACTACCATCACGCGCACGACGCGACGGCGGGTGTGTGGGGCTGAGTTAGTCAGAGATACAGCATCTACGACCCGCTGAAACGAGGCTTTCAGCGGGTTTTTTCTTGTGGGATGAGCGGAATGCTCGAATATTTCGTACGCTGGTTCGAGGATGGATGATGAACCTAGATTTTGAAAAGATGCAAGGGTTGGTACCGGCCATTATTCAGGACGCGCGCAATGGCGAAATTCTTATGCTGGGCTTCATGAATGGGGAGGCCTGGGCTAAGACGCAAGCGCTTGGATACGTGACGTATTTCAGCCGCACGCGAAATCAACTCTGGACTAAGGGGGAAAGTTCCGGTAATCGTCTACGGGTGGTCTCGGCAATGACGGATTGCGACCAGGACGCGCTTCTGGTCGAGGTTGTAGTCGAAGGCGAGGGCCTGGTGTGCCATGAAGGCACCCGCTCCTGTTTTACCAAGCCCGTTCACCTGGCCAAAGAGCGGGCCCCGCTCAAGGAGGAGGCGCAATGAAAGTGCGGCTGGGGATTCCTAAAGGTAGTCTCGAGGAGGCCACGCTTCAGCTATTTACCCAGGCCGGGCTGCCCATTCACACCAGTTCGCGATCCTACTTTGCCTCGACCGGAGATCCGGAAATTGAATGCATGCTGATTCGGGCACAGGAGATGGCGCGTTATGTAGAACATGGCGCACTGGATGTAGGCCTCACCGGACTTGACTGGGTTATCGAGAGCGGGCTCGAGGTCATTACAGTTTCCGACCTCATCTATGCCAAGCAGAGCCGGGGAAAGGTGCGCTGGGTTCTGGCTGTGCCGGACGACTCTCGGTTCGAGCAACCTTCGGATTTGTCTGGCCGGATCGTAGCCACAGAACTTGTAAACGTAACCAAAAACTACTTCGCAAGCCGCTCCGTGGACGTTCGGGTAGAGTTCTCCTGGGGCGCGACTGAGGTGAAGCCGCCAATGTTAGCCGATGCCATTGTCGAGGTCACAGAGACCGGCAGCTCATTGCGGGCTAACCACCTTCGCATTATGGACACGGTATTAGAAAGCAACACACAAATTATCGCCAACAAGAGTGCCTGGAGTGATTGCGGCAAGCGGCGCAAAATTGAAAATCTTGCCTTAATGTTGCGCGGCGCGATCGAGGCCAGAGACCGCGTGGGGCTCATGCTGAACGTGCGCAAAGGGGATCTTGATCGCGTTCTCAGTGTTCTGCCCGCGCTCAAGCGTCCGACCATTTCGACGCTAAGTGACCCGGAGTGGCTGGCCGTGAATACCGTGATCGAGGAGTCGCTCGCCTGGGAGGTGATTCCCCGGCTCAAAGAAGCAAAGGCCCAAGGCATCGTAGAGTATCCGTTGAATAAGGTGGTGATGTGATCCGGGTACTCAAAGGCGAAGCGGCGGCGGTATATGTTTCCTCACTTGAGCGACGCAACAGCCAGCTGCATGCCATCGAACCTGCGGTTCGGCGCATCATCACCGACGTGCGCAGGCGCGGCGATCAGGCATTACGAGCTTACGCGAAAAAGTTCGATGGCTTGCAAGCGAAACAGCCGCTCCGGGTGGCGCGCGGGGAGATGCGAGCCGCCTGGGAGAAAGCTCCCCCGCAGTTGCAGCACTCGCTCGAGAAGGCCGCCAGCAACATTCGGCGCTTCTCCCAGTGGCAAAAGCCCCCGTCCTGGATCCGCCCGAACGGCGGAATTTCTCTTGGACAGCTGCTGCGCCCGCTCGACTCGGTAGGTTGCTATGTGCCGGGTGGACGCTTTCCCTTGATCTCCACCTTGCTGATGACCGTCATTCCGGCGCAGGTAGCGGGGGTGAAGAACATTCGCGTCAGTTCTCCACGTCCTAGCCAGGAAGTTCTGGCCGCGGCCTATATGCTCAGACTGAGAGAGTTTTATCGCACGGGAGGAGCACAGGCAATTGCCGCGCTGGCCTATGGAACCGAGACTATCGCTCGAGTTGATAAAATCGTTGGCCCGGGCAATTCTTACGTTACCGCCGCCAAGAAGCTCGTCTCATTTGATTGCGCCATCGACATGTTGGCGGGGCCAACCGAGGCGATGGTGGTCAGCATGAAGGGAAACCCTCAATTCATCGCTGCCGATCTGCGGGCCCAAGCCGAGCACGATCCCGAAACCTTGGCGGTCTTCATTACTGCCTCGAGGCGGCTGGCTGGCGCAGTCGCCCGGGAGTTGGCGCGTAGTGACGCGACGAACGATATCGCGACTCAATCGCTGACACAAAATGGAGCCATCCTGGTTGCCCATTCGCTCAAGCAGGCGTTTGCTTGGGCAAACCGCATCGCCCCCGAGCACCTCACCATAGAGAGAGACAATCTCGGTTTAGTGGAGAATGCAGGTTCAATCTTCCTAGGCGACTACTCGGCGCAAGCGGCAGGCGACTATGCCTCGGGTCCGAATCACGTCTTGCCGACCGGTGGAGCGGCCCGCTTTCGCGGAGGCCTGAGCGTGGTCGATTTCCTCAAGCTGATTACCGTCCAGCAACTCTCGAGAAAGGGCCTAAAGCGTATCGGTCCGGTGGTCATCAAGTTGGCTCAGACCGAAGGGTTGCGCGCTCATGCTGAGTCGGTTCGTCTAAGGTGCGCCGATGCTTAAAGCGCGTGAGTCGATTCGCCACCTCAAGGAATACCATCCGCCGCTTGGCCAGCGACGCGGCCTGCGGCTTGACTTTAACGAGAACACCGGACACTGCTCCCCGCGAGTCTTAAAGCGGCTGAGAACTCTCGATGGTGAGACCCTGGCCCGCTATCCCGAGCGCGCCGCCTTGGATCCCCTGGTTGCCAACCAGCTGGGGGTCTCGAGCGAGGAGCTGCTACTTACCAACGGCACCGACGAAGCTATTCACCTGGTTTGCGAGACGTACCTTGACCCCAGGGACGAGGTCCTGATCGTAGTGCCCACTTTCGCCATGTTTGAAATCTACGCGGCCGCAACTGGGGCTACGGTCGTTACCCTACCAGCGGGAGAAAATTTCGAGTTTCCCTTGGCTTCCGTTCTTGCCCGCATTAGCGACCGTACTCGCCTGATCGCCATTGCCAATCCAAATAACCCTACCGGCGCCTTTGTTCCTATTGCCGATCTTCGGCAACTGGTGGCAGCTGCACCTGGTGCGGCCGTACTGGTCGACGAAGCTTATTTTGAATTCTCGCGCGAGACCATCGCGCCCCAATGGCACTCCCTGCCTAATCTCTTCGTATCGCGAACTTTTTCTAAAGCCTATGGGCTCGCGGGACTGAGAATTGGGGTCTTAATGGGCCACGCTGAGCAAATGCCAATGTTGCGGCGCGCCAGCTCCCCTTACAATCTCAATTCCGTGGCCTTGGCCTGCCTGCCAGAGGCGCTGGCTGACCAGGCCTATGTGCGAGATTACGTTGCCCAGGTACTTGATGGGCGACTTGGGCTCGAGTCAGAACTGGCCGCGTGGGGTGTGCGGTTTTGGCCAAGCCACGCCAATTTCCTACTCCTGCACTTGGGTGAAAAGGCCCCTGCCTTTGTTCAGCACATGCGGGAGCGTCGGATTCTGGTGCGCGACCGTTCCAGTGATTACGGGTGCCGGGGTGCCGTACGTATTACGCTCGGCACCTATGAGCACAATCAACAGCTATTCAAGGCTCTGCGCCAAGTGCTAGCCCGTTTGGGATTTCTCGAGCAGGGGCAAAGATGAGAAGCGCGAGGCTCGATCGAACGACCAAAGAAACCGCTGTTCAGATTCGCTTGACTCTCGAAGGCCGGGGACGGCATCAGGTGACCACTGGCATTCGTTTCTTTGATCACATGCTCGAACTCTTCGCCCATCATGGGGCCTTCGACCTAGAGCTCTCGGCAAACGGAGACCTGGATGTCGACCAGCATCACACGGTCGAGGATGTGGGGATCACCCTAGGACAAGCCTTTGCCCAAGCTCTGGGGACAAAACGCGGCATTCTGCGCGCCGGCTACTTTGTTATGCCGATGGATGAGACCTTAGCCTTGGCCGCCGTA
The DNA here is from genome assembly GCA_019247235.1 of Acidobacteriota bacterium. GTDB lineage: Bacteria > Acidobacteriota > Terriglobia > Terriglobales > Acidobacteriaceae > Gp1-AA145. The sequence continues at coordinate 1,101 of JAFAPG010000297.1, read as the reverse complement.
GACTTTTCCGGGCGCACGGCGGCGGTCGTCAATACCACGATCCGTACCCGACTGGTGGGGGATCTACAATCGGAATTGGTGGAGGATTTTTTTGAAGGATTCTCTCGTGGAGCGCACGCCAATGTTCACGCGCGCGTGCTGTACGGCCGTTCCAGCCATCACAAGGCGGAAGCGTTGTTCAAGGCCTTCGCGCGGGCGTTACGGGCCGCCTGCTGGCGCGATAAGCAGATGCTCGGTTTGCTTCCTAGCACCAAGGGAGTGCTCTAATGATTGCCATTATCGACTATAAAGCCGGCAACTTGGCCTCGGTCAAAAAAGCCTTTGATTATTTAGGCGCGCCCACCGTGGTAACCTCCGACCCCGAGCTGGTAGCCAAGGCTCAGAAGATCGTTCTGCCGGGCGTCGGACATTTTTTTGCTACCCGTACTCTCGATGAGTACGGCCTGCGCGAGGTGGTGGTGAGCAACATTGAACGCGGGGTTCCCTTCCTGGGCATCTGCGTAGGCATGCAGTGGATGCTGACTTCGAGCGAGGAGGCGCCCGAGGTCTTAGGTCTGGGGCTTTGGCCGGGGGAATGCAGCCGGTTTCCAGTCGCCGTGAAATCTCCCCATGTGGGTTGGAATAGTCTGGATGTCTCGTCGAGTCGCTCACGCCTGCTTGCCGGTGTGGGGACCGGCGGCTACGTGTACTTTACGCACTCCTATCGCGTGCCGCTGCTGGCGGCAACCGTTGCCGCCTGTGATTATGGCGGTGGCTTCTCCGCCGCGGTTGAGCAGGAAAATGTCTTTGGCGTGCAGTTTCATCCCGAAAAGTCGGGCTCGGTGGGATTAAAAATTCTCCAAAACTTCTGTGACTTGTAAATGTTGACCAAACGCATCATCGCCTGTTTGGATGTTGACGCCGGCCGGGTGGTCAAAGGCACTCAGTTTCTGGACCTGCGCGATGCTGGCGATCCGGCAGAACTGGCCAGCGCTCATAGCGACGCCGGCGCCGATGAGGTGGTTCTATTGGATATCACCGCCACCCATGAAAAACGGGCGACTCTGGTCGAGACTGTCCGCCGCACAGCTAAGGAATTGTTCGTGCCATTCACCGTGGGCG
>JAFAPG010000135.1 GCA_019247235.1 Acidobacteriota bacterium | reverse complement strand
TGAAGAACAACCCAACCGCTTTAAGCTGACCTGGAAACAAGGGTCGATGATGCTGGGCTTGACCGTGGAAAACAGCTATTCAAAATGGCAGGGATTTCGATGGTGGGGCTCTGGGTTTATGCTACTACTTTGGTTTGTGTTAGGCCTATGGCTGACCAGGGTCTTACGCCAGATCTTTCTTATTGATGTGCCAAAGTTGAAGCTCCCCGAAATCATCGTTTGGAAGAGGGTGTCTGATATTCCAGGTAATTTCCTCTTGATCGGGTTGGCAAAATCCGGCAAATCAGAGTGGCTGCATTATCTTGCTCAGTCCTTGCCAAAGGAGAATTGTTTGGACCTCTGTGTTGAACTGAAAAACCTTTCACCTAACGGCCCCTACCCGGATCCGGCAGTAACCGATTCTGCATCTCGCTGGCCGGGATGGCTGCGTTCTCTTGCAGACTTCTTGCCGAAGAGCGATTCTACTGTGGAATCAAAGCGGACGATAGCCGATCGTGCTGACTCAGACCGTGCCGTCTCGGGACCCATTGTGCTCTTAGATCATTTCGAGTTCAACTTGAAAGATCGCGACTGCAACTTGGTCCGACTGAACCTTCTCGAGCACCTGCTATACGGATATCATTGCAGAATTGTGCTGGTGTCAAGCGTGGACCCACTCTACTTCTTGACAGAAAGTGCACCCGAGGTGCTGTCGGACCCCGAGCAAGGGGAGTCAGTCAAGCGGCTTTTGGATCGTTGGGCCCGTGTGTTCAATCATTTCAAAAAATTGCATTTACCGGACTCCAACAAGGGGAAATTCAGGCAGAGCGTTAGAGAATTCATCCAAAATCACCGGGATTGCCGCCAGTTCGCCTTGTGGGTCAGACAGGAATGTAAGGGCACTGCCATGCTGCGTGAAATTGGGGTCGGCATTCTCGACGATTTCGACAAATCGGATCCGGTCACGCGCGAGGGGGTTGTGAGCCGCGTACTGGAGAAAGCGGGCGACTATTATCGTGTATTGTGGTCAGGCTTGACCTCCGGCGAGCGCCTGGTACTCTATCAGCTAGCTCTGGACGGCTGGGCGAATCCGAAAAATACCGAAGCCCTCCAGCAATTAGAAAGCAAGTCTCTGCTTTGTAGAGTGCCGATGTATCGCGTCATCAATGAGAGCTTCCGGCGCTTTATTATCTGCGCCGAGCATTCCGATGAGATTGCGGCATGGAAGAGGCAAGAGAAACAGAGTGCCTGGCACGTATTGAGGCTTGTCATGACGGGGCTGGCGGTTATGGCGGGGATCTGGATATTGCATTCACAGGCTGCACTGTCGCACGAACTGGCTGCTGGTATTACGGGTATTGCGACGCTTCTTACCGCTATTTCAGGACTCTTTGGGCGTTCTGGAAAACAAACTTCGGCTAAAACAGGACCGAGATGATTGAAGGATAATTTTTCGTCTCCCTTCGGTAAGTTGGCCAGCGAGTAACTCGACAGTGTGCTGCAGGTTGGCTGCTGCGTGATGCCCCTTTTAGGCTACGATGGCGTGTAATGCTGGGGAGCGCCCATGAGTCCACCGGATGAGCTGGTCTCAGCTCATCCCGAGAAGATCGCAAGTTTGCTCGAACGGGTGCATCGCAACCAACTGGGGGAGCAAGGCCTCCGTTTCTTAGAGCGTCTTTTACGCTTGCTGCTGAGTGTGGTTGATTTGGTCGACGGAAGAACGCATCGCTAGTGTCCTGCATTCAAATCTGGATACTGGAAATGCGCTTGGTTCTGGCCTTCACTCGGCGGTATCGCCGGCGAGTCGGACCAGTGAATTCGACCGGCTACTTGCGAGTAATCACAAAGGGCTTACGAATCCAGGCTACCGCGCTCCGCAGGTTGGGACTGAGATACGCGGTTCACAGACAAATGGTAGCGATTCGCTGCCGCGAGCCATTTTACCGTGAGCCCCACTTTACAACGACAACCTATTTCAATGTCCAGTTTGCCCGTTATCCAGGCGTCACCCGAATTTTCCCGCGCTCGAGCTGCGAAGTTCTGGTCGCGCCATCTCATACTTAGCTAGTTCTGATTGCCCGGTGTCCAGTTCACAATCACCGTAGCGAACGGCGAACCTGCCCGCCTGGCCGTACTGGGTATCAAGAATCGCTGTCCATCCGAAGTCACCGCAAAGCGAGCTCGGAAGTCATCAATAATATCGGGCTGGAACAGCGCGTGGGGAACGCCGGACTGAAAGCGGCCCTCCGTCGTCGAAACTGGGACTGCCATGATCCGTTTGTCCGGAGCCAAATAATAGAGCTGCCTGCCATCACGCGGCCATTGCGGCTGAGAGCCCCCGCCGTTGGAGACGAGCCACTTGTTGACGGATGTGGCCCCCGGAGCAAATGGCGTCACGTAGACTTCCTGCTTCCCGCTTTCGTCGGACGCATAGGCCACCCACTTTCCATCGGGCGAGAATACCGCGAAGAGTTGATTGGACTGGCCCTGCAGCAGAGGAACCGCCTTACCGCGATCTTCGATCGGCAGCGCCCACGTGTCGATCTTCTTACCCGAATGGATCTCATGATAGAGGAGGAAACGTCCGTTTGTGGACCACGGAAGTTTCAGGTTGTCCGATTTCAGAAGCAGCTTGTGATCCCCTCCGGCCGAAGGCGTTTCGTATATCTCCCCCGAGGTATCCGGGTTCTTCGAGGAAAATACCAGATTCATGGAGCCATACACAATACGAGTGCCATCCGGCAACCATACCGGGTCAAACTGATCTCTCGACCCGTAGGTGACGCGGGAGGCCACACCGCTCGCGCGATTGACGCGCCAAATATCGTATTTGCCGGTGTGCGGTTCCAGCTGACTGAACGCCACCTCCTGTTCGTTTGGCGAAAGCGTTACAGCCATATGGATACCCGGTTCGGCAAACGTTTCCAGGCGCACTCCGTTCCGGTCATACCAAGCGAGCTGGTCGGCGGCGCGCGTCGGCCCGTACGCGAGTACCCCCGTTTCGGAAGCCGAGAAGTCCCCCCTCAGCGGTTCCATCAATACGCGCGTGTTCGATTCAGCGATCAAAAATTCGGCGCCAGTAATTCTCAGCCAGCGGTCATCAAAAGGCCGGCCCGCCAATCTCCCGTCGTGTACAAACACCAGGTACCCGCGTCCAGACTCGTCGTTCGCGTAGATTGCGTTTGACGGAGTTCGGATGAGCAGCGAGCCGCGTCCGTCCGTGATCGATCCCAGGTAGACCCCCGAATCCTCCGGCTTCGCCGTCCGAATAAGGTATAAGAAGTGCCGTCCGTCCGGCAGAAAGTAAGGCCACCGATGCGACACCTCGTGGCGCAACGGATTCAAACTCGTCAACTGCTTCGGTTCTCCGCCGCCAGCCGCTACCTGCAGCAGCGGGGATCTCAGCGACGGAGAGAACACGATGATACCGTCACGGTTCCAACTGCCACCGCGACCATCAGCCGAGTCACACACGATTCTTGGAAGACCACCAGCGATCTCCACTCTCTTGA
>JAFAPG010000410.1 GCA_019247235.1 Acidobacteriota bacterium | reverse complement strand
CGGAGAACGAACCTACGGGACATCAGTATTGCTTCCCCTAACGCCCCAGAATCACTACAGTCCCAAGGTAATGATCATGGGTGGCGATAACCCTGCTACTAATACCACTGAGCTTATCGATTTGAGCCCAGCCGGAGCGCAGATCTCTGCGTCTTGCCCCGTATACGCTCCCTGTTGGGTGCAGGGTCCATCGATGGCGTCTGCGCGGGTCGAGATGGAGGCCACGATCCTACCGAATGGTAAGGTGCTGGTTGATGCCGGATCGGCCAAAGACGAGGACGTAACCACGGCAAGTCTGCAGGCGGAAATTTACGATCCGAGCTCGAATTCGTTCTCTTCTGCCGGCAGCAATGTTTTCCCCAGGCTGTACCACAACGTCCAACTTCTTCTTCCTGACGGCACGGTGTTGCTCGCGGGAGGCAACCCTCAACAAGGAGTATTTGAGAAACACGTCGAAATCTATCAGCCAGCCTACCTGTTCAATTCCGACGGTAGTCCCGCCACCCGACCGCAGTGGGGATCTAGCCCGCCGACATCGCTCACTTATGGCCAACCGTTCACATTAGCTACGCCGGATGCGGCGACGATTAGCTCCGTTGTTCTCATGAAAGCTGGCTCCGTAACCCACTCTTTTGATATGGATCAACGCTATGTCGGCTTAGCATTTAGTCAGGGGCAGATATCAGGCACTCTCAGCGTGAGTGGACCTCCGGACTCAAACATTGCCCCTCCCGGTTATTACATGCTCTTTCTGGTAAACCAAAGCGGGACGCCGTCGCTGGCAACTTGGGTACAGGTCTCCGGTCCTGCCGCGCCCATTGCCGCGGTTCAACTGCATCCGGAACGGGTGCCTACCCCCGCTTACATATTTCAACGCAAGCATACGACTGAGTCGCCACTACCCATGCGAAAAGAAATGCATGTCCATTAAGCCATCCCCATAGAGAGCCCATTCCCTAGAACCTACTGTATTGGTCATAGTCGATAGCGAATAGGGTCTGAAAACGATTGCCCTCCTTTCCAGGTTGACTGCGTGCCAAGTTCGCAGGTCGTGTTCGGTAAGCAGGAATAAAGAACCTTATCGATCACAATCCGATTGCACGAGAGGGAAAAGCTTCCCGCGGTTTATGGATTTAAGGCGCGGTGTAAGTCGAGCGATGGGGGTTTGACTCCAGTTTGGCTGATCATGACATGCACCTGACCTCGGTGGTGAGTCTGGTGGTTAAAAAAATGGAGCACGGCCAAGCTTGCTATATCTGCGTAATCCCTGCCCAAGCTGTTTCTGTAACGCAACGGTGTTTGCAGGAATTCAGCATCGATGGTTTCAAAGAAGAGCTCAATATTGGTATCCTCCTCGGCGCGCGCACATTTGAGCTCGGTAAACTTCTCAAAGAGAATGGAGCCAAGAGGCGGCGTCGTACTTCCTTTCCCTCGGAATCTGCTCATCCAGATGCGATCGCCCACCAGCATGTGATTGAGCAAGCCGTATATGCTGCCAAAGGAGCCATCTCGGTGACGACGGAATTCGTAGTCGGCAAGCTCGGCACAAGCGGCATATATGCGCTCATTGGCGATGCGGTTGTACCGCGCCAGCATACGAAACTGGTCAAGCATAGAGCTCTTTCCAGAGAGGTTTCTGAACGGCCGGTTGCGTAAACTGACTGAGGCCGGTTACCTGGTTCTGCCGGCTTCACCTTTCAATTTGTCGCTAGCGGCCGCCTGAGCCGCCGCCAAGCGCGCGGTAAGCACGCGAAAGGGTGAGCAAGAGACGTAGTTGAGACCCACCAGGTGGCAGAACTCGACCGATGAGGGTTCTCCGCCGTGTTCTCCGCAGATGCCTACCTTCAGCTCAGCCCGGGTTTTGCGTCCCCGCTCGGTTGCCATTTTTACCAACTGCCCCACGCCATCGCGGTCGAGCACGGCAAATGGATCCTGCTTCAGAATGCCTTCGGCGAGATACGTGGGCAGCACCTTATTCACGTCGTCGCGGGAGAAACCAAACGTAGTCTGGGTGAGGTCATTGGTGCCAAAAGAGAAAAACTGCGCTTCTTTGGCGATCTCGTCGGCAACTAGAGCCGCGCGTGGAAGCTCAATCATGGTACCGACCATGTAATCGACCTTTCGCTCTTTCTCTTTGAACACTTCCTGGGCGACACGATGGACAATGTCAGCTTGATGAGCCATTTCCTTAAGCGTTGCGGTTAGGGGAATCATGACCTCGGGGAAGACTTTCACGCCCTCTTTGGCCACTGCGACGGCAGCTTCAAAGATGGCGCGGGCTTGCATTTCCGTGATCTCGGGATAGGTGATCCCCAGACGGCATCCGCGATGGCCCAGCATGGGATTGAACTCATGCAGTTCTTCGACCCGTTGTAACTGCGTGTGCAATTCCTTGAGTTTTGGAGATTTTGGTTTGGTGGCCTCGACTACGGCGATCTCCACCATTAAATCTTCGCGCCGGGGTAGAAACTCGTGCAGCGGCGGATCGAGGGTTCGAATGGTGACGGGAAAGCCATCCATGGCACGAAACACTCCGATAAAGTCCGAGCGCTGCATGGGCAACAACTTCTTCAACGCCGTGCGGCGATCTTTCTCTTCCTTGGCCATGATCATGGCGCGCATGTGAGGTATCCGGTCCTCGGCGAAGAACATGTGCTCTGTGCGGCAGAGGCCGATGCCCTCTGCGCCAAAGGCTCTTGCCTGGATCGCATCTCGCGGGATATCGGCATTGGCGCGCACGCGCAGCTTGCGAAACGGCTCCGCCCAGCTCATGATGGTTTGCAGTTCCGGATCATCGGGCGATGCTTCAAGGGTTTTTAACTTGCCTTTGAGGACCCGTCCGGTTGTCCCATCGAGCGAAATCCAATCACCCTCGCGAAAAACCTGACCTTTCACACGCATCTCGCGTTTCTTTTCATCCACCTGGATGTCGCCCGCGCCGGCCACGCAGCATTTACCCATACCCCGGGTGACTACGGCGGCGTGGCTGGTCATGCCACCACGGGAAGTCAGAATGCCAGCCGCGACTTCCATACCGTGAATGTCCTCAGGGGTGGTTTCAGCCCGCACCAGGATCACGGGATTCTTCTTTGCGCCATGCCCGGCCTTTTCAACGGCCTCATCGGCGGTGAAAACGATCTGGCCGACGGCGGCTCCAGGGGAAGCGGGAAGTCCGCTCGCCAGGACCTCGACCGTGCCGCTTTTCTCATCCAGGCGGG
>JAFAPG010000400.1 GCA_019247235.1 Acidobacteriota bacterium | reverse complement strand
AGAACATGCTGGGACGGACATTCTGTCCGTTGGGCGATGCGGCTGCGCTGCCGACGATTTCAATCGTCAAGAAGTTTCGCAAAGAATTTGAAGATCACCTGGACGGACGCCCGTGCCCGTTTGAAAAAACGCCGGCTGTCGAGGAGCTCCCGGTGCTGGCCTAAGCACCCCGGGGCGAAGAGGTGAGCGTAGCATTCATGGCGGAAACCAACAAAGCCGTAAACCTGACCGTAGACGGACATGCCCTGGCCGCGCCGGCGGGCACCCTGTTAATCGAGGCTTGTAAGTCGGTTGGCATTGAAGTACCTTCCTTCTGCTATTACCCGAACCTCTCCCTGCAAGGCGCCTGTCGCATGTGCCTGGTGCGGATCGAAAAGATGCCGAAACTGCAGACCGCCTGTACCACCGTGATCTCCGAAGGCATGGTGGTGACGACCGACAGCGATGAAATTCGTCAGGCGCGCAAAGGCATGGTTGAGCTGTTGCTCGGCAATCATCCCCTCGACTGCCCGGTATGCGATGCTGGCGGAGAGTGCGAGCTGCAAGATATGACATTCTCCTACGGCGCGGCGGAATCCAAGTATATCGAGCTCAAACAGCATCGCGACGAACAGCAGTGGTCGCCGGTCGTGTACTTCGACCGTCCACGTTGCATTCTGTGCTATCGCTGCGTGCGTATCTGCGGCGAAGGTATGGATGTATGGGCGCTCGGGGTCGACAATCGCGGCGTGGTCTCAACCATCGTGCCCAACCAGCAAAATCACCTGCAGTGTGAAGAATGTGGCATGTGTATCGATATTTGTCCGGTCGGGGCACTCACCTCGGGAGCCTATCGCTACAAAACCCGGCCTTGGGAGATGAAGCATGTAGGCACCACCTGTACCCACTGCGCTGACGGATGTAAGACCACCTTAGGGGTGCGCCGCTCCGATACGGGAGTCGAGATCGTGCGCGCAGACAACCGTGATAAGGGTGGAATCAACGGCGATTTTCTCTGCATCAAGGGCCGTTACGCCTTTGATTTCGCCAGTCATCCCGAGCGTTTAGAGCAGCCGCTGATACGAAAGAGTGGTCGTTTGCTTCCCGCCAGCTGGGAAGAGGCATTCAACTTGGTGGGCGGACGTTTTCGAGAGATTCGCGAGCACCATGGCGGACCGGCCCTGGGCGTCATTGGTTCGACCCGCACCACCAACGAAGAGAATTACCTACTACAGAAGTTTGCGCGTCTGGTTCTCAATACCAACAATATTGATCATCATCGCACCGCCGACTTAGCGACCTTCTCGGCGGCCCTTCAGGGTAAAGCGGAGGTCGCCGCCAGTATGCGCGACCTCTTCGATGCTCCCGCCATTTTGTTGATTGGCAACAATCCAAGCGAGCGCCATCCGCTTGTATCCTGGCAAATTCGCAATAACGTGCGCCTGAAATCGGCGCGCCTCTATCTGGCAAACAGCCAACCCATCAAACTCCAGCGTCAAGCGACCGAGTTTTTGTCCCTGGCCCAGGGTTCAGAAAACGCATTCGCCGCTTTCCTCGCAGAGCAGCGATCTGAAACGGTTCCCCCAGGATCGGGTACCACCTGGAGCAGCCTACGCGAGCGATTGCGTTCGGAACAGAACCTGGTCGTGATTTTTGGAGCCGAGGTCTTTGGGCCCGGCATCCAGGCGTTGGCAAAATTTGCCGGAACCATTTCTGGCGGGAAACTTGTCTGTCTGGTCGACTATGCCAATTCCCGCGGCGCCGCCGATATGGGCCTTTATCCCGATCTTCTCCCTGGCTATGCCCCGGTCAGCAAAGACCAGAAGTTCCGGGCGGAATGGGGCAGTCTGCCGCCACAAGCGGGCTTAGATTTGGCGGGCATGTTGGCCACAGCAAAAGCCGGGCGACTTCGCGGCCTCTATGTGGTCGGAGCAAACCCGCTTGCACGCTTGATGGTGGGGCCCGACACCATCAAAGACACATTTCTGGTAGTGCAGGACATGTTTTTGACAGAAACGGCTAGGGCGGCGGACGTGGTTCTACCAGCTTCTAACGCGTATGAAAAAGCGGGGACTTTCACCAATACTTGCGGCGATTTGCAGATTCTAAAAAAAGCCGGTGAGGTGACGACCACCAAAGCCGATTTCGAGATGATCGTGCGTATCGCTGACGCCATGGGTTTTGACGTTCACACGCTGGTGCCCTTTGCAGGCGGCGTACGTTCCGACATGGGTCAGTCGCGGGGCGCACAATCGGGCGAGGCCGACCAGCACGGCGTGTGGCTCGAAGCGCGTGGTCTTGAGCCGAAGATGAGTCCCTTTGACCCCATGGCCACGCTCGACGAGATTCAGCGGCTG
>JAFAPG010000389.1 GCA_019247235.1 Acidobacteriota bacterium | reverse complement strand
AGCCGTCCGGGGTGGCGGGACCTATATCGATGCCACGGTGGGCTTAGGCGGGCACAGCTTAGAAATCGCAAGACGCCTCGGCGCACAGGGTCGTTTGATTGGCTGCGATAAAGATCCTGCGGCCCTGGCCATCGCGGGCGCCCGGCTTAGGCCGGCAGCGGGCGAGCGGGGAGACCAGGTCAGGCCCGTCGATCAGATTGGCCAGGACTGGCCGCAGATTGAGCTGGTGCAAGGTTCGTTTGCTCGCCTGATCGAGGGTTTGGCTGCTGCCCATTCAGCGGACGGCATTTTAGCCGACCTGGGGGTGAGCACGCTCGAACTCAGCGATCCCCAGCGAGGCTTTAGTTTTCAGGCGGAAGGAGCGCTTGACATGCGTATGGATCCGCAGTCGGAGCTCACCGCCGAACAAGTGGTAAACCAGTTCGACGAGCGCGAGCTTGCCGATCTGATTTACGAATTCGGAGAGGAAAGGAGGTCGCGGAGAATCGCCAGAGCCATTGTCCGGTCGCGGCCGATACGATCACCTGCTCATTTGGCAGAGATCATTTCAGCCGCGGCCCGGCCAATGAAATATGAGCGCATTCATCCGGCGACTCGAACCTTCCAAGCCCTCCGAATCTTCGTAAACCGAGAGCTGGAGGACCTTGGCCAGCTGCTGAGCGCGGCGACCGAGGTACTGAAATCGGGTGGAAGGCTGGTGGTCATCAGCTTTCATTCTCTTGAGGATCGCATGGTGAAAGATGCCATGCGGGAGGCCACGCGTAAGGGGCAGTATCGGCTGTTAACCAAGAAGCCCATAGTTGCTAGCGCAGACGAGATTCATCGCAATCCGAGAGCGCGCAGCGCAAAACTCCGGGCGGCAGAGCGGTTTTAGTGGTAATGACAACCAATAACCCCTCTTGAAGAAGAGGAGACAGAGATGACGAAAGAGCACAAGCGGTCGAGCACTTCCCGGCACATGCTCTCGCCGCACCAGTTCTGCAGGTAGGAATCGAGCTAAGGGGAGAGACCTTGATGTACACCGGAACCATGATTGACGATCTGATTGCCGCAGTCGAGCGCGTCGAAACTAGCTCCCGCCTGGACGCGGAGCAAGAATCGAAGCTTGCGTATTGCTATGCGGTCGCGCAAAACGAAATGGCCGCTCTGAGTTCCCTCAATTCTGATATCGCTGAGGTGGCGTAAACATGGCTACGGCTCTAGTCCAACCTACGCTGGTGCGGCGTCGTCCCTGCTGGATGGGCACACCAGAAATTTATTTCTCCAAGCTCATCGATAATTCTCGCTTGATAAAAGTAGAAGATCCGCGACGGGCCGACGAGATGCGGCAGTTTGGTATTGCGCTGGCCTGCTTCTTCTTATTGGTCATGGGCTACGCGTTCCAGCATTTCAAAGCCATTGAATACGGTTATCGCATCGAGGCCTTACGATCTCAGCGTGACGGGTTGGTCGAACTAAATCGCGCTTTGCGGCTCGAAGAGGCCTCCTTGCGTGATCCTGAACGCATCGACCACATGGCGCGTGCGCTAGGCCTGCAATCTCCTGAAGCTGGGCAAGTGGTCCGCATGGATGTTTCCGCAGAGGAGCCGTCCACCCCGCAGGTTGCGGCGGTAACGGCGGTTTCAGTCATTTCGGCGCGCTAGTTTCAGCGAGAGGCGACAGCGAAAGGGGTATACCTCGCGCATCCATTCAGCTCCGCCCCGCCCGCCCTCCCGGTACCACTTGACCTGGAAGCTTCAGCTTGGGCGGCTTGTCGGCTACTGCCGTCGGTGAGGAAAGTGTGACCGGCTCGAAAACCCGCAATACCACAAATTTTCGTCTGTATCTGCTGACTGGCTTCTTTATCTTCTGGTGTGCGGGAATTTGTGCCCGTCTGATTTATCTACAAATTTTCCGCTACGGCGCTTTCTCTCAGCGAGCGCAACACCAACAGCAGCGCACCGAGGAAGTTTCTGCGCGCCGAGGGATCATCTACGATCGTCAAGGGCGGGAGCTGGCAATGTCCATTAATGTGGACTCGGTGTTCGCCGTTCCCAGCGAAATGCCTAATCCCCCGAGCACGATTTCGCTGATTGCCCGAATCACCAAACAAGATGCGCGTGAGCTTTTGGCCCGTTGTGAAGCGGCCAAGAGCTTTTGTTGGCTAGCCCGCAAGCCTGATCCCGAAGTGTCCGCGCGCATTCGTTCGCTAAATTTGCGGGGCGTCTACTTCGAGAAGGAGTCAAAACGCTATTACCCCAAAAGTGACCTGGCCGCCCAAGTCCTGGGATATGTAGGCATGGACGACGTTGGGCTCAGCGGGATTGAACGCCAGTATGAAGACGAGCTGCATGGGCGAGACGGACAGATGCTGATCTCCGTCGATGCGCGCAAAAAGTGGTTTGGCAGTGTGGAAAAGCAACCCGAGCCTGGACAGAATGTGGTCCTTACTATCGATGAGAAGATTCAATACATCGCCGAGCGGGAGTTAGAGACGGCGATGCATGAAACGCACGCCGTTTCTGGAACCGTGATTGTAGAGAATCCCCGGACGGGGGAGATTTTGGCCCTGGCGAACCGCCCTACCTTCAACCCAAACCAGTCGCGGGAAATCACGCCAGAAAAACTCAAAGATCACGCGGTCAGCGATGTCTATGAGCCTGGCTCAACCTTCAAGCTGGTGACCATCTCCGGGGCTCTTGAGGAGAAGCTCACTCGCCCGGAGGAAGTGTTTGATTGCCAGATGGGCTCGATCGTGTACAACGGAATGCGTATTCGCGACAGC
>JAFAPG010000374.1 GCA_019247235.1 Acidobacteriota bacterium | reverse complement strand
GCGTTCATTTGACGATTCCGATCAGTTCCTCGACAGAAGGCTACGCGTTCGACTCACAGGGAGGCACCTCCTGGCGCTAGGGGCTCTGGTTGGGCGATGCCTTTCTCGACGGCGTCATCGAGGAGCTTTTTCATTTCAATCGCCGCCTTGCGAGCCAGTTCGGCCTGCTGGTGGCCAAGCTCGCCCTGTTGTGTCCCCAGCTTGCCCTGCTGCTCTCCCAACGCGCCCATTTGCGCCCCGAGTTTTCCCTGTTCGCTACTGGCATGCGCTTGCAGTTCACCGATCGTTGCTTGTAATTCTCCGATGCGCGCCTGGATTCTGCCTATCTCCTCGATACTTGCATCTGAACCTAACTGCTGCACTTCTGCTTTGAGTTTATTGAGCTCCGCATTCATATCCGGAACTCTCACCCGTACTTGTTCCATACGAGCCCCTAGCTCTTGCTGCCGTTGGCCCAAGGCTTCTTGCTGCCTCCCCAGCTCGGCCTGTTTGCGCCCGAGCTCTTGTTGGGGGGCCCAAAGTTGGCGGGCACGTTCGACGGTAGTCTGATCACGGATAATGTAGGACTTCTCGTGTCGTTGAAACCAAATAAAGTCTCCTGGGATGTTTTTTCGTAACTGATCCACGTGGCTGGCGTCTTCCGACGTTCCCGACATCATCAATCCATCCGCTTTACCGGAGACAATTACAAAGCGCTGCTCATCATCGAATCCGTACGCGTAGGAAAAGCCGTCCGGGTAAAGGGCCCCGGAGTGGTGGTCATATGCCTGTGGCGAAATCGGGGGTGGCGGTTCGGCGGTTGAGGGAGGCGCGATGGGGCTGCTGGGTGCTGCCTCTTTTGAAGTGCTAGCTTCTGGCGGAAGTGGCGGCTGAGGTTCGGCCGGCGTCTGATTGGACGCGGGTGATGCCTGTGACTGCGTAGGCGTCCTATCCTGCAAAGGTTCACTGTGAGAGACTGGATGCGCAGCTGCAGCCACGTATATGGCCGGAACTGCAAAGGCAAATGCCAGGACCATGGTCGATTTTTTAAGACGCATCGAAGATGCTCCTTTCCAGGCAAGAATCTTCTCTAACCTGTTTTCCGCCTGATTAAGACTGGCTATCGAAACACCCGACCATCGAATTCGAGTCGATGCATTTTTTGTTGCTTCGAAAAACCCCAGCAAAGTTCTCGCGTAACAGGTGCGCTCGGCTCCGGCAGCAAGCACAGCTTCGTCACTGACTTCCTCAGCCAGCACAGCAATCTTCCGGTTTAACCACCATGCAAGCGGGCTGAACCAGAAAATCGCACGATATAACAAGGCAAGATGTCGCGAGAGCGGGTCGTGACGTATAACGTGTGACATCTCGTGGGTGATGACAGCATCTAATTTCTCGAAATCCCAGTCATGCCACGCGACTGGCAATACGATTGTTGGTTGGATTACTCCGAGAGTGACTGGCACAGAGACCAGCTTGGATTCTTGAACCCTTGGCATCTTTTGCGATCTTGACGCGTCCACACGAGAAAACAACCTATCGAGCTCCTTAGAGCCATAAACTGGAATCGACGATCGAGCCAGTCGGTGTGAAAACTTCATCCCAACCATAAGTCTCAGGACCAAGAAGACACTCATCGCCAGATATCCGATCACGGCGACAATAGACCACGGCACCGACATAAAAGAGGAGGTCCAGGAAGCCCAGACACTTTGGGTTAGAGAACCATGGGCCATTGCCATTCTCGGGCCGCCGGTTAGGGAGGCGCCTTGGTCGATCGATTTGCGGTGGACGGCCTGAGCTGGGCTTAGCAGCCTCCCAGGAGCCGGCGCACCGTGCGTTCGAGACAACACGGCTCGGGCAGCGGATGATAGAAGGGAAATATCAATACGCACCGGACTCAAAAGCCAAGCCAAAATGGGCATAGCAAGAGCCGCATACAACACCGCGTTCCAAACAAACAGAGGCACTGATGCGGCTTTCGGACGGAATGATCGCAATAGCAGGACCGCGCAAGCGGCTAACGCCATCCCCCGTAGAGCGGCAGTTACTAGCTCTGCGAGAAGCACGCTCGAGCAACTGGCAGCGCTGGACAGTGTCATAACGATCTTCTACTCCTTAGTGTTTCTAGGGTTCGGCTTTCGGGCTCTTTTGCTTGCAGTTTCCGCGATTCTGCGTGCTAGCCGCTCCAACACCTTGTTATCCAGCAAGGCGTTATCGACCATTCCAACAACGAGTTCTTCTGCGGACCCGCCACAAAAACGGTCAATAATGCCCTTCACCGCGTGGATGGCTACGTTCCGCCGAGCGTCGGCCGGTTGATACACGAAGGTTCGCCCCTCAATTTCGTGGGTCAAATACCCCTTTTCTTCTAACCTGCGCAGGACTGTGCGGATTGTGGAGTCTTTCATGGGATGTGCGGAGGCAAGCGCTTCGCGACAACCTTCTGCTGTGGCCGAACCATGCCTCCAGAGGTAGTCCATCACTGCCTGCTCAACCTCCCCCAGATTTTTTAGACGTATGTTTTCGGTGTTAGTCATTGTAACGTTACAATATGTAACATATGTCCACACCCTCGTCAACTGTGCGACTTTTGCAGTGTCAAGACTCGTTAGAAATGTCCCCGTCGTTAACTCGTTAGAAATGTCCCCTTTTCGGGTTGATGTTGATTGAAGTCGTTGTTTGTTTTCGTTGGGAGGCGCACTGAAGCGAAGCCCTGCTTTTTAGGGCGAAGCGGAAGTGGGTA
>JAFAPG010000368.1 GCA_019247235.1 Acidobacteriota bacterium | reverse complement strand
CGTCTGGAACGGGAGTTTGGGCTTGATCTGATCACCACCGCTCCCGGTGTGCGTTACAAGATCACCAAAACCGATGGGGAGCAGATCGAAGTCGACAATCCATCACGCTGGCCGGCTACGAGCGAGGTGGGAAAGGTTGAGGAGCCGGTCATTCTTGCCACCATTCTCACCAATGAAGAATACGTTGGGAGCATTCTGGCCTTGGTTGAAGAGAAACGCGGGCGACAAAAGAGTTTCGAATATGTGAGCTCGAGCCGCGTCATGCTGCAATACGAGCTGCCGCTAAATGAAATCGTACTTGACTTCTACGACCGACTTAAGTCGGTTTCGCGAGGATACGCTTCGCTCGATTACCACCTGGCTGGCTATTGGGAATCGCCCATGGTTAAGCTCGACATTCTTGTGGCCGGTGATCCAGTCGATGCACTTTCGACCATCGTGCACCGCGATTTCGCCTATGATCGGGGCAAGGCTCTAGCTTCAAAGATGCGGGAGCTCATTCCCCGGCAAATGTTTGAGGTCGCCATTCAAGCCGCCATTGGCGGCAAGATCATCGCCCGCGAGACCGTGGCCGCCATGCGTAAGAACGTGCTTGCCAAATGCTACGGGGGGGACATCACCCGCAAGCGCAAACTGCTCGAAAAGCAAAAAGAAGGCAAGAAACGCATGAAGCGTATCGGCCGGGTAGACATACCTCAGGAAGCTTTCTTGGCCGTACTGCGGGTGGGCGAGGGACAGTAACTTGCGATTTGTTGACGTGTGCTTCGGCTTGTCGGGGAAATGTCTGCCACTGAGGGTCTGTCGTTGTGATTCTTTGCGGAGCGATAAACAACCACCGGTTTCTGTAGCCAAGACGGAGCCTCATGCTACCAGCCGGAGGGACGACGCAGCCTTTTGATCGCCAGACCTTCTGCGCAGTCGCGAATCAGCTCAGCAAGCCGGCGTTGACATGTTTCTTGTCGCTTAGCGCTAATCACGTAATAAGTCGCCGTGCGTTGATACCAAGGCGGCTGCTTCTGAAAAAAATCCCAGGCCTTGCGGTTCGCTTGAAACTGCTGTTCATACGCAGAAGGGAGTTTCTTCGGCTGCTGTTCATAGGCATAAACCGCGGTCTTATCCTGCCTTCGAGCCTGGAAGGCCCACATTCCGGCGGGGCGCATCAGCCCAAGTCTTGTGAGTTTAGCCACACGTTCAACATTGATCGCACTCCAGGTGCTCGCCGGTTTCCTGGGTGTAAAGCGGATCGAATCGCTGATATTGTCGATCGATTTGCGGACTCCATCAATCCAGCCGTAGGACAGCGCCGCGTCGACGGACTCTGGCCAGGTGAGACTCGGTTTGCCCGAGGCCCTTTTGTAGAATCCCACCAGAACCTCTTTTTTACGCCCGTGATTCTTCTCGAGCCACTCGCGAAACGCGCTTGGATTTTTAAAAAATATCGGCTTTGAATTCGTCGCTCTCATAGAGGGCTGGTCGTACTATGCTTCTTTAGGTACACACTGAGAAGCACCATTCGAGTCCTCTTAGAGTCTCTGATTTTTGAGAAGGCATGCAGCCGACCGCAGCGCGCCTCGAACTCGCATCGTGAGGCGGGTAGAAAATTGCATGTCGAGAAGGGCCTCTATTTGCTGGGTAAAAGGTTGCCCGTAGGCGTACCACCAGGGCCTTTTGATACCGGGCAGGAGCTCGATCGATACGTATTTCACGCGAACCATTTCTTCGAGACCGTAACGGCCATGAGTGCGGCCGATTCCGCTCGATTTCACGCCTCCGTGTGGCGCCTCGCTGATGCCGTAGCTTGAGACCACATCGTTCACGAGCACAGTTCCCGCTCTGAGGCCTCTAGCAATGTTCTCTCCCCGCTTTTGGTCGCCGGTCCAGACGCCCGCCCCCAGACCAAATTCGGAGTCATTTGCCAAACAGATTGCATCCTCATCTCTGTCGAAGGCCATGACGGGCAGCACTGGGCCAAACGTCTCCTCTCGCATGATGCGCATCGAGTGGTTCACATTCGTAAGCACCGTCGGTGCGTAGAACCTGCCACCCAACTCAGTCAAGCGCCGGCCTCCGATTAGGATCTGCGCGCCCGCGGCCTGCGCCTCTTCGAGCTGACACTCAACCACCTGAAGCTGACCTTCATGAATCATGGGCCCCATGTCGGTACTCGGATCGAGCCCATTGCCGACGCGCAGCTGTTTGGCCTTTCGCAGGCACTGCTGTGTGAATTCCTCATATACTTTGCGCTGCACGTAACAGCGCTCGACCGAAAGGCACGCCTGGCCAGCATTCATGAATGCGCCCCAAACAGCTCCGCTAGAGGCTACATCGATATCGGCGTCGTCGAGAACGATCATTGGATCCTTGCCACCCAATTCCAAAGTGACAGGAAGAAAGCGCCTGGCCGCGGCTTCGCCGATCGAACGTCCGGTC
>JAFAPG010000149.1 GCA_019247235.1 Acidobacteriota bacterium | reverse complement strand
GGTCGATCAGAGCCTGGTCTGCTGCGTCAAGCCCAGCGAGTGCGGGAGAGATCTTTTCACTGATGTTGCCGGCTGCCTTGTGAGTGCCTTTACCCAGATAGCGGGATTTGTCGTCGTCGCGCAATTCGACAGCTTCATGTTCACCTGTGGAGGCGCCAGAAGGAACTGCTGCCCGCCCGATTGTGCCATCGGCAAGGTAAACGTCTGCTTCGACGGTCGGATTGCCGCGGGAATCGAGTATCTCTCGGCCTAAGACTTTGACAATTTCCATGTTCTTGTCGTCCTTTTTGCGGTTCAAAAAACGGCAGCGTTAGTTTCTGTGTACACCTCAGATCGCGATGCTCGTTTCAATTGAACTCCCAGGGTAGCAAGTACTGGGAATTACTATGCGAGCGGGCGGTGAAGGTTTTCTCAATGAGACGGTGGTGACGACAGGATCTAAGAGGATCAGCAAAGGGCAGCAGCACCTGATATAACTGCATAATCATTGACGGACTGGAAGGGGAACTTGATGGCTCACATTGCTCTAAACGAGGCGCTTGGTCTGGATGTAGATGGCAGTTTATCGCAGGGGGAACAGATCACGAAGCTGATTCCTACGTTTTCAGGGCTGAAAGACAAGCCACTGGATAAGGTTCCCATTGCAGCTGGAAGCATCAAGCTGAGCTTTGACAAGCCGATCCCGGCCGGAGCCGGAGAACTCAGCTTGCTATTCAGCGCTTCGGCTGACGGCGGCTTGGTTCTAATTGGCCCGGGCAAAGCGTTGGGAGACGGAAATCTGCCGCTAGACGACATTCGAGTGAATCCGGGCGAGCTGTACTTGGGCATGAAGCTCAAATTTGCGCTCGGTGGCGGACTGAACCTTTCAGCTGGAGCGTCAGTTTTCGGGTTTGTGAGTGAAAAGGACTTTGAGATTTGGTGTTATCGGTGCTTCCGTGCGGGACCGGCAGGGTTTCCGAGTTATGGTCATGCGCTCGGCCTGACACTCGCATCTTTCTCTATTCCTCGGACCGCGTCTGAACTGGATCAAATAGATTCGGACACGGTCGTGCTCATACAAGGATCGGGCGAAATGGACGTTTCCGGTGCGTTTTCGATCCAAACACCGGTGCAGTCCATCGCGTCCGTCAGCGTGGGATTTGGGAAGGAAATCCGGGTTAGAGCAGGCGGCTCATTTGGGGCGCAGTTGAAGTTCTCGCTACAAGGAAGCTACGGAATTCGATTACGAAGAGCGCAGGGAGGGAGGATCGAGCTCGGGATCTTCAACTCAAAAAACCGCCAAACTGACTTGAGTGTTTCGGCGCAATTGGGGGTCAATGCGGGAATCGGAGATTTTGACCTTATCGAGAAGTTGATCAGCGCACTCAGCCGTCAGCCCGAGGTCGACTCGCAGGAGCTTAGTACGGCGATTCCTGGGGATGACGCAACCTCGAAGCGTACGCAGATTCTGGCATTCCAGCGGGAACTGGCTAATGCAGTTTCGACGAGGTTAGAAGCTTCGGTCAAGGCCACCCTCAGCACCGCGCGTTCCTCGGACGCTATGTGGATGTTTGAGATAGAACTAGCAACGGGAACTTCGGAAATGGCCCGGACAGCCATTGAACAATGTTTGCATGGTGATTTTATCGGGCTCACGACGGACCCGCAGAGGCTGGTGCCTGCGGTCACTCAAACAAAAAACCTGCTAACAAAGGTCAAATCGAATGAACTAACTCTCCACATCAACTTATTTGGCATATTGAATCTTTTCTCATTGGTGCAGATTGCTCGCATTTCTAAGGTAGAGCGGAATAATCACGGCGATGTCACACTTGTTACCGATGTGTCGGACGTAAGCCGATTAAACGGAGTTCTGTTGAATGCCGGATGGGACGAAAAGCGGCTTCGAAAGTTATTGAGTGAAGAGTTTCTGATTTCGGCGACTTACCAGGTATCGGGGGTTGGCGTGCTACCCCCAGAATTTCAAGCGCGGCACACGTACCTTGAAATCTCGAACAGCACGTCACAAGACATAATGAGAAACCACCTGGACATCGCACGAGTCCTCGGGTTGCTGTCACCTGACGACGAAGGCCGATATTTATCGGCAGACGGTTTCGGGCGGACCACCTATTTCGTCGAGACGACTTACTCGAGTGACGAGGTCCGTGGCATTTTTCTCGATAGCGACGGCCGACCGAAGCCAATTGCCGAGTTTGAGAATGACGGCCGGTCAGCTCTCGGCGCTCTTTTGGCAGGAAGAAAGGGGCAGGAGTTTCGGTTGCTTTTCGCACAATTGGGTTCGGGCGATGCACTTTGGCGAGAGATGAAGCGCATTGGAAACGTGGCCGACTTCGGGCCGCTATTCGGAATAGCAAAGGACGCAACCGATGTTAGAGTCGCGACAGCAGGGGCCGATTTTTCGACAATAACAAGCTGGGCAAAGGCTATGTACGGAGCGGCCTTGGCCACGTATGAAGTTCAGCAGTTGCTCGGAGGAGAGGTGGTCCGCGCCGATGACAGACGGCTCCAGCAAGCCCGCGATCGGTTGAATAGCCGATTGGCAGAGGTTCTAAGCGACACTCATGACGAATTCGGGGATCCACTCGGGCTTCTCATGGTCTATGTGGCATCGAACGAAAGCGCAAGCAAAAGAA
>JAFAPG010000934.1 GCA_019247235.1 Acidobacteriota bacterium | reverse complement strand
GATTTCATTCAGAAGCCTTGGGAAAATGAACGCCTGCTCTCGATCTTGCGCACCCAGGTCGAGCTGCACCGAGCTCTGCTCGAGGCGGAACGACTGACGGCCGAGAACCGACTGCTGCAAGCCCAAGGACGCCCGGAGTTCATCGCTACGGCGCCTAGCATGGCGGGTGTACTAGAAACCATCACCCGCATTGCGCCTTCCGATGCCAATGTTTTGATTGCTGGCGAGCATGGCACGGGAAAAGAAGTTGTAGCCCGTACTATTCATGCTCTTTCGCTACGGGCTTCGCGCCCTCTCGTGGCGGTGAACACGGGCGGTCTAGCCGAAGGAGTATTCGAGAGCGAGCTGTTTGGCCATGTGAAGGGCGCTTTCACGGACGCGCGTTCGGACCGTATTGGTCGATTCGAGCTAGCCGAGGGAGGCACAATTTTTCTTGACGAAATTGGCAACCTACCTCTTCGCCAACAGGCGAAACTCCTGCGGGTGATCGAATCGGGCGAGATGGAGCGGGTGGGGTCCTCGCGCAGCCGGCGGATTGATGTGCGCATCATTTCCGCCACCAACGCCGATTTACCGGCGGCATGCCGGGCCGGTCAATTTCGTGAAGACCTTCTGTTTCGTCTCAATACCGTCGAAATCCGCTTGCCGCCCTTACGTGAACGGCGAGAGGACATTCCCGCACTGGCCATGCACTTTCTTGCCCACTACACCTCACGCTATCGACGGCAAGTGAAAGGCTTTGAGGCGGCTGCCCTGCAGATATTGAGTACATATGCTTGGCCGGGAAACGTCCGCGAGCTCGAACACACCATGGAGCGAGCTGTGCTTATGTGCCGTAGCGAGCAAATTCAGCCCGCCGACCTCGGTCTGGGGGCCCAACGCCTGGCTACACAGAACCTTGAAGAATTGAGTCTGGAAGCGGTTGAAAGTATCCTGATTCGCAAAGCACTGCAGCGCTTTCAGGGAAACGTGAGCCAGGCGGCCGAAGCGTTGGGATTAAGCCGTGGCGCCCTGTACCGGCGGATGGAAAAATATGGGCTTTAGCCCGGGGGCGAGTGGCAACCTTAGAGGCAAGCGTCGAAAATTACGACGCACTCCATTTGAGCATCGTGTCGCCCGCTTCTCCCTGCTACTGGTTGCGCCCGGTCTCATCGTCAGCGCTGTCACCGTATGGCTCCAACCCTGGTCGATAGAATCCAAGTTGCTGTTGCTTGGAGCCGAGGCCCTGGCCGCATTGCTGATTGGAACGGCGCTGCATGACCTTATTATTCGTCCTCTCCAGACCTTAGCCAATGTTGTCGGTGCGCTGCGAGAAGAGGATTATTCATTTCGCGCTCGACTGGCGACCTCAAACGATGCTTTGGGTGAACTCTCGCTCGAAGTAAACGCTCTCGCCGATGTTCTTGCCCAGCAGCGAACCGGAGCCATCGAAGCTACGGCTCTGGTCCAGCGCGTGGTCGAGGAAGTTGACATTCCCATCTTCGCCTTTGACCCAGCTGGCAGTTTGCGGCTGGTAAACTCCGCCGGGGAGAAGATGCTCGAGCGCGCCTCCTTGCACCTCATTGGGAGGACGGCTGTCGAGCTTGGTCTGCGCACGGCACTGACGTGTCCAAATGAAACTTTGCTTTTATTGCCTTTTGCCAAGGGCACGCGTTGGTTCGTGCGGCGAAGTTCCTTTCGTCAGCAAGGTGTGCCGCATACTCTGGTGGTGCTTTCCGATGTGAGTCGCGCCTTGCGGGAGGAAGAACGCCAGGCATGGCAACGTCTTATCCGAGTGATTGGTCATGAGCTCAACAACTCCCTTGCACCCATTAAATCGATCGCGGGAACTTTGAATACGCGCCTCTCAGAAACCAACCTACTGCCCGAGCAGCGTCAGGATTTTGAACGCGGCTTGAACATCATCGAAGCACGGGCGGCTTCCCTGAACCGCTTTCTCCAAGCCTATCGCAAGTTGGCGCAGATGCCCTCTCCGGTGTTACGCGAGTGCTCGGTGACGGAGTTGGTCAAGCGGGTGGTCACTTTGGAAACTCGGGTACAGACCCGTGTTCTTCCTGGCCCGGATCTCACCTTGATGGCTGACCCAGATCAGCTTGAGCAAATGTTAATCAATCTGCTGCGCAATGCGGCGGAGGCGATACTGGAGGCCCCAATTTCGTCGGCAAACGTGAAACCAACCTTGAGTTCTCCGGGCGAGCCATCTGCACCTCAAATTATGCTCACCTGGAAGTTTATTGATAGAGAGATGGAGCTTACGATCGAGGACAACGGCCCCGGATTGATGAATCCGAGCAATGCATTTGTTCCCTTCTACACCACCAAACCGCAGGGCAGCGGCATTGGGCTTGTACTCTCTCGCCAGATTTGCGAGGCTCACTCCGGCTCGCTAGAACTGGCCAACCGAGTGGGGCAGCGGGGATGCGTAGTCAAAGTTCGCTTGCCTCGCGCCTTGTTATCGCCACCCACTCTAGTTCCGCCTGCGCAGACTTCGGTCGTAAGCCAATGACACCACCACGATTCGCTTAGCCGCGCGCAGCTTGTGGGGAAGCGTTGGTCCTGAACAGCCAATCGAACAATGGAAAAAAGACGTTATAGCGACTGTTAGGAATCGCGTGATGACGCATATGGTACATGCGGGCTCCACGTAGCCCTGGCGGCAGCCATCCGTTCAAGTGAACGCGCCAATGGATTTCTTCAGTCACGATCAGATAGAACGCCCAACCCAGAAAAACCCCGGCACTGATTGAAAGATGAAATAGACGAGCGAGGGGCAGCAAAACTAGTCCATTCACCGTGAAGAGAATCGCAACCCGCAACGGAGATTTGCCGAGAGCCACATGTTCTGGCTCTTCAGGACTGCCGACCTTGGCGTGGTGCTCGAGATGCCCTTTGCCTAAACTGCTACGGGGTCGATGCAACAACCAGCGATGGTAACCGTATTCAAAGGCATTGCCCCAGAGAATTCCCACGCAAAAAC
>JAFAPG010000912.1 GCA_019247235.1 Acidobacteriota bacterium | reverse complement strand
TCGATCGAGCCTGTGGCGCCCACATACAGAATGAGCTTTTCGAGCTCGCTCGAAAGCAGCATCATATCCTTGCCGAGGGAATCGACCAGCTCTCGGGTGGCGTCGGCCTCGATCTTGACGCCCCTCGCTCGGCAATACTCCTCAATCCAGCGCACCGCATCGTCTTCGTCAACTCGGCCAAGCTCGACAATGGCGGCGTACGAGCCCATGCTCTCGCGAATTCGTTGGTAGCGTTCTTTGTCGGAAAGATCGATACGCCGCAGGTCGGCAGGAATGCTGATGTGGTCGGCTACAAAGATCAACACCGCCTGCGGGTTAGGATCGAGGGCATAGGCTTCAATAGCCTTGAGCTTCTCCTGGTTCGATGCGCGCCCGAACAAGCTTTTTACCCCTCGCACAAAGAAAATCTGAAAGGGCGCTACCAAGGAAGGGGTTCGTGCGCGATCGAGCACGTCAGCCAGATCCGCCTCCTCCAAGTCGAATTCGAAAAGACTGAAGTCGCGAAGCTCCTCGGGCACAAGATGTCGGAGGATGGCGTCCCGGCAACGCCTTTGGAAGAAAGCCTCATCTCCCACAAAGACATACACCGGCCGCAACTTTCTTGCTTCGACGTCGGAGACGAATCGCTCGCTCTGAGCGAAAGCTCTCATTAAAAGCTCTCCAGAAGATTCGACACCAGGCTACGAGCAAAGCGGTGGGCTAGGCGCTGAAAGGCTGGAGAGTCCTCCTCGAAAAAACTGCTTGCCTCGCGGGAAACCTGATACTGTTCGCGAAAGGTATAAGCAGGATTCTGGTAGAGCACTCTTCCCTGCCGATCCGCCAAAGAAATGCTCATACTCACAATTACCAGAACCGTAGCCGCACGCCCAGTGGCTGAGTCATAGGTGAGTGGGCTGGTATAGGAAGAGAGCACGTTGCCATGCAATACCGCGTCGGCCGCGGCTGTGTCTGTGGTGATGCGGTATCGAGTCCGGGATGAGAGTTCTTCGACGACGGCAGAGGTAAGCATTTGTTCAATGCGATAGGTTTGCGTCTGGTTGACAAAGGCCGGCACGGCCAAAGTGCGCAGATCCGCGGGTAGCAGGTTCACCCGTCCGGCGGGATGGTAACCGCAGCCGGCGGTCATGAAGATCGCAACCAGCCCCAGTACTCTCGCTGTCACTGGATTTTTCCCCGGGGCCGGCCCGCGGCCATTTGCTCCGCGCATTCGACGCCAGAGACTGCTGCCAGCCGCAAATTGTCAGCCGCCGCCCAAATCCACGCCGTCTTAGGATCGCAGGAATCCGGCGTCACCGATGTCAGGATATCGGCTTGGCCGGCGGCACTGACATTGCTGGGAGCTTCTTCGGAGGTAGAAATCACCGAAACGTGTTCTCCGGAGAGAGCTTCTCGGATCTTCTCAAGGTCTACGGCTTCAGGAAATTGAACATTGATCGAAAAGGCATGAGCATGAAAGGTTGGCACCTGGACGACCAGCAACGAGGGTAGGGGAGCGTGCTCGCCTACCAGTTTCCGGTAATGTCTCAGAATGCGTTCTCTGGCGGAGGTAAGCGAAGATTGAGATTGAGCGCCATAGCGTGCCACCATATTAAAGGCCACTTGCACGTCAAAGACTTGCTTAGGCAGCTGCTGAAACGAGAGCAAGTTGACAGTTTGCTCGTGCAACTCGTCCATGCCCTTCTGACCGTGTTCTGAAGCCGGCTCAAACACACTGGCCACCGCCCGCTGAATAGGTATTCTCGCCTGCAGCCTGATTAGCAGCAACGCCAAAACCAGCGAGACCGGATGTGCCACCACCACCGGACCAGGTTCTAGCTCGAGGGCAGTGATCTGCCCGAGCTGGCGTTCGACCCAAGGGGCGCGAATGGTCGCACCCGGTTCATCTTCGAGGCCATAGGAAAGGTCCACGATAGCGCTGCCCGAGTGCTCGACCTGTTTCCAGTTTCTTCGTGTGCAGACGCCATCCGAGGCAAAGAAAGTAAAATCCGTGCGTTCGAATTGCTCGGCACGCACGCTCTGGATAAAGGTAATCTCATCCTTCAGGGCTTCCAGCTGACCCAAGGCTTCATCGTCGTCGAGCAGCTTAATCTCAAACGAGGGAAAATTGCGCTGCTCAAGCACCTCGGCCACTTCTTTCCCTTTGAGGGAGCCAGCGCCGACGATGGCTACGCGATAAAAGCCTCGAGCCGGGTCAGCATTTGCCAGAGAAGATTTCGTATGCGAGGTCATGAAAGCTGCGATGCCTCTCGATAGGGAGGAGTTGGAGGGTTACGACGGCGACGAAAAATCCAGTGCAATCGCCAGAACACACCTGAAAACATATAGGTGAGCGCGATCAGGAACAGCACCTGGCGGGAGAAGAACCAAATGGCGGCAAATAGTAATCCGAAGACAACGATCAAACGAAAGGGCTGACGAGCCCGGAAATCGATATCCTTGAAGCTGTAGAAACGCCACGTACTCACCATTAGGTACGATGCCACGACCAAGATAATCAGCCAGGTGACGGCGCTTCCCCACCACACCAGCGGATCACCGACCGCAAAATGAACCACGGCCGCAATCACTCCCGCACCGGCCGGAATCGGCATGCCCACAAAATATTTTCTCCCCGGTCGTCCCGGATTTGAGGGTTGCGGATTGGCGCTGATATTAAAGCGAGCTAGGCGACTGGCGCCCGCCAATAAAAACAGAAAACTGGCAATCGCACCCAATCGGCCGAGCACAAATGCCATCTCGTGACGGGAAATCTCAGCCGAAATCTGATGAAAGCCCCAGGCCCAAGCCAAGAGCGCGGGCGCAATGCCAAAGGTAATCACGTCGGCCAGCGAGTCCAGCTCGCGGCCAAAATCGCTGGTTGTACCCGTCATGCGAGCGATGCGTCCGTCGAGTCCATCAAACAATACCGCGAAACCAATGGCCTTGGCCGCGTTGTCAAAATGCCAGGCTTCAATCACCGGATTCTGCGTAGCCTGGGCAATGGCGTACTGAATTGCCCCGTGAATCACTTGCAAAATGGCGTAGTAGCCGAGTAGGACATTGGTGGCAGTAAAAATTGAAGGCAAAATGTACATGCCTTTGCGCAAGCGCCGCGGTGGACGATCTTCTTTGCGGCGCAGAGGATGGCGATCGACATGGTTCTCCATCAGGATCTTCCTTTAGCTCGGGCGACGGTTGGTTGGGAGAGCTGGCTCTGTGGGCGGCTAAAAAAAGCCAAAATAGTCGCCCCCCCTTTGACGCGGTCCCCGCGTTTGACCTGGATCTCCGCCCCTTCCTCTAGCAGCACATCGGTACGCGACCCAAACTTGATTAACCCAACTCTTTCCCCACGCTCAACCATCTCTCCGATTTTCTTCGTGAAGACGATACGACGCGCTAAAATCCCGGCAATCTGTTTGAAAACCACCGTCCGCCCTTCAGATTCAATGGTCACCGTATTCTGTTCATTCGACTCCGCCGAGCGCGGGTCCATAGCGTTCAGAAACTTTCCCGGCTGATAGTGGAGGCCGCGCACAATACCACGCACCGGAGAACGGTTTACATGTACGTCAAAGACATTCAGAAAGATACTAATCCGCTGGCGACGCTCCCCTGCCACTTCGACTAAATCCACGTGAGTTACGCGACCATCGGCGGGAGATACAATGGCATCGGGATCGTGGGGAATCGGGCGCTCCGGATCACGAAAAAACCAGAGAAAGAAGATTGCCAGCAACAAGGGTATCAGCCCCCACAGCGACCCTGCCAACCAGCCCACAAGCAGAGCCGAGAGCAGCAAAATCAAGCCGTAGTAATAGCCGTCCCGCACCATGCAGCTAGGGAAGATTATATTGCACTGCGAAAGGCGGGGCTTTGCTTTCTAGCAAACCGACGCTCGCTCGAACCGCTGCTTAGCGAGCCAGACTCGATTCTCCGCCGCTCAAGCTTGTTCCTGAGCCCCGATCATCACGCGACTTCGACAAGCCGAGCTTGGGGCCGGACTCCCGCTGGTTTAGCGCAGCCGAGTACTGGATGTCGAGGTTGGGGATAGGTCCGGGAACGACGGTCGAATGGGGAGGGTTCGCGAGATCAAAGAGCAGGAGACGCACTGACTCCATGATGGTTGGGGACGGCCGGCGTGTGAGCAGCCGGGAGCCTCGCTAAGCGACTTGGCCGCGAGAAACGTGTTCCCGATGCTGCCGCTCAATCGCTTCCATTTGATCTTTGAGCCGCAGTTTCAGCTTCTTAAGCCTAACTTCTTCTAATTTTTCGTCGTCGGTGAGATAGCGTTTGTGGGTAAGCGAGGCGAGACGTTGTTCATACTGGGTGTGCTCCTGGGCCAACTTGCGGAACTCCTCGTGCGTGGCCAGGAGGTGGTCTCTGGAGACTAGCATCCTGCAGACCTCCTGAAGTGTTTTGTGAGCTAAACCTAGCACAGGACCTGGGCGGGTTCAATGACGATTTTTCAACAAATATTTACCTGTATGTTACCGAAAATTCGTGGTTTATTCGCACACGCGGACAACGATCGCTTAGAGTTTTCGTCGATAGAGGAGGGCATCCTCGCAGGGGTTTCGGTAGTAATTTTTACGTCGGCCGGCGGGCATCAAACCGCATCTCTCGTATAAGCGGCGAGCCGGTTGAGCGGATTCACGTACTTCGAGGAAGATTTCGGTTGCCTGGCGAGCTCGCGCGGCGTCGA
>JAFAPG010000909.1 GCA_019247235.1 Acidobacteriota bacterium | reverse complement strand
GAACTTCGAAATGATAGCGGTATTCTGAATCTACGATTGCCTTTAGATTCATCTTGCGCCAATTTCGCTCAAACGCGCTGCCGGATGTCTGCTGCTCAATGGCCTCGAGGTGATAGGAGTTGGCGTCCGCGTATTGTTGGCTGACATTCGCGAGCAGAGTGAGAGCGTCAGGGCGTGGCGTGGAAAATGCAATTCCGGGGATTAGTACGGTTGCGAAGAGAGCGATCGCGATTCTCATAGCGGCACCGTGCCCTGAATATTTTACTGCAGCGCCCGTAAGTGGACCTACCTTGTGAGCCTGCAGCAATTATCTCTTCCCCACGTCTTCCAAGGCGTTGTTATAGCGGTTTAATAAATCATTGAGCCCGTCGAGTTTTGTCTGTTCCTCCCGAAGGTGCTGTTCGGCTTCCGACTCTTCTGATCGTGCTCGCTGCTCTTGCTTACGCAATAATTCGATTTTCGACTTAAGCGCAGGTAGGACAACTTCTTCAAAACCGCTCGTCGCGTTCGGGGTATCGCTGTGGCTGGCGGCATTGCGAGCTTGTTCAATTTCGATAAGCTTGTTGTTTTTTTCGGTTTCGAGGTTGGCGACATTTGATCGGGCATCGCTAACCCGCTGCATAGCCAGCGCGACCGCCTCGTTTTGACGCTGCAGCCGGTAGAGCGCGATTTGTACTCTGCTCGTCATGGCCGTACTGGCCAGTAAATCATGACGCACCTGCCGGATCTCCGCCAGGATCGCGTGCAGAGTTTGGGGATCAGTCGCCGTAACCTGAGCCGACGCTAGTGCGGGCACCCAGATCAGAACCGCAGCAATCAAGATTCGCATCTTTTGTAACCTCCTGCTCATCGCAGCATTCGATGAATTTAGCACTTCACAACGATTACGCCGCGCATCTTGGAACCGTTGGGGCTGAAGTGAATCACTGAGTTATAGGTTTGCGTTTAGTGTCTGATGGATTGCGCGCCCGTTCCCATGCCTTAGCGTATTTCCAAGAAACGTAATTGGCGTGATAAAGGTGCAGCAACAGTCCTTCACGGCCATCGAGAAATCCCAGGCGGAAGACGTAGTTGTACAAGAACGTCAGCGTCGGCCGGAGGATGATGTTCAGCAGATTAAAACGACGGTGGCCTTTGGCCAAAGCCAGCTCCGCTCCCGCTGAAGAATAGCTGTTCATGTGATCCAGATATTCTCGCAAAGTTGGATAAGCATTGTGGATTAGAGCGTGCTTGAGCTTGCCGGTTCGGCCGTTCACCTTGATGGTGGGGTGTGCACCATACTCCTCGAACCTCCCCGCATTTTGTCGAATGAGCCGCAACTTGGGATCTGGGTAAAATCCTCCATGCCGGATCCATCGCCCGAGAAAGAAATTCTTTCGCGGTATCCAGTAACCGACGAGGGAATCGTCGGGAATGTAGGATGTGCGAACGCTCCCTGAGTGGCTGCTGAGTATCCGTTGAATCTCGCCTACCAAATCTGGCTCAAGGGTTTCGTCGGCATCTAATTGCAGTATCCAATCGGCCCTGCACTTGTCTATGGCCGAATTCTTTTGGGCGGCGAACCCCTTCCAAGTCTCGACATATACCGTGGCACCATAGGAGCGCGCGATCTCAACGGTTCGATCGGTTGAGCCGGAATCGACAACAATAATCTGCCCCTCGCCATCGCGCACCAAAGGCATCACGCTTTCGAGCGTGCGCGTGAGGTTACCTTCTTCATTCAACGTAATGAGAGCGAGCGAAAGCTTCACCCTGTGACTATACCGCTACGCCCTGATGCTTACATGCGAAAGCAGATTCTTGCTCATCTTGATCCGCGTGTCCCACTTCGTAGAAGTTTCTCTACTTCGGCTGAGCATTCGGCAGATCGCCCGCCGTGCTTGGCAGGTCAGAACGAGGAGCCACGAAAGGAACCTTGGGCATGTGTGTAACCTCGCCTTTTTCCGCATCCGCCATCACGATACCCACGTGGTCAAGCAATAAGCCGGTCGCGCGATCCAGTTCAACTAAAGACTTCGCGTAAGCTGCCATGGCCGATACCAAGGTTGACTCACTGCTGGTGAGCGAGGCCTGCATCTGTAAAACTGCGGTGGGATTCGATACCCCCGCCTCGAGTTTCTTTTGTTCCGCCTCGAACGTCTGGCGCGCGAGTGTAACTGCGGCCTGGGCGGCCTCCACGCTGGCGCGATTCTGTTGCACATCGAATTGTGCGTTTCTTACCTCGATGCGGACCTGATTGGAGAGCTGCTGCAAACGTACTTCGGCCTGGCGAAACTCGAGCTCGGCGCGCACCTGATTGGCCTGCGCGGTACGGTTGAGAATGGGGACTGTCAAGGTGACTCCCATGCCCTTATCGGGAGCAGAGGAATCGACCAGCTGACTTAAAGTGTCTCCATAGCCGACCGGTCCGCCAAGAAAGCGCTCAGGGATCCGACTGCGGCTGATGCAAATTCCCGAAGCTGAAGGGCAAAAGGTGGCACTGGAGTTCAGTGTCCCACCCAACCCGCTTCCCCCGTAGTAAGCAAACACGTTCAGTGACGGGAGCATGGCATTGCGAACCGCCTTGATATTGATGTCGCGACTGCTTAAGTCAATGCGCGATTCCGCCAGTTCCGCACGGTGCGCAAGCGCTTCGGCAATCAGGTCTTCCGTAGGTACGACCGCTTCTTGCTGGGGAAGTTGTAGGGTCGAGGTCGGAATCACTTCCGCTCCCGCTAAAGCCGGATCTTGCAGGTTTCGACTAAGGGCATTTTTTACAAGGAGTTCCTGCAGCTGCAGGTTTGTCAGTGCTACGGTGAGCGCTTGGCGATTGCTGGCCACCGTGCTCTGCGCGCTGACTACCTGAATGGGCGGTAAAATGCCGGCTTGGACCGCCTTCTCGTTGTCCGAGAGCGTTTTCTCGCTAAATGCCAAAGCCTCTCGCTCGACGCGCACATTTTCAAAGGCATAAACCAAATTCCAGTACAGGTTCTCGATCTGGTCCGTAGTAGTGATTATTTGCAGGCGAAAAGCGACGTCAGAGATCTCGCGATTATTTTTGGCGATGCGGATGAATCGGGTATTCGGTACAAAGCCGAAGCCTTCAAGCAGCTGCTGGGTAATTCTGAACTGGAAACCAGAGCTTAAAGTTGGGCTCAACGCGCTTAAGGGATTGTTGGTGGTCAGATGTGAGTTGTTGAAGCCGATAGCGAGATTTGTTCCGGTGTGAAAA
>JAFAPG010000778.1 GCA_019247235.1 Acidobacteriota bacterium | reverse complement strand
TGCTAAAGCGTAGTATCGTGTCATTGCTGCTGGGATCCGTATTCTTTGCCGCGAGCGTATTGCCTGCTGTGGAACTTATTATGGACAAGCGGCTCCCAGGAGTTGTGTGATACGTCCAGTTCGTCGCACCAGAATTGATGTTGAAAGAGGCGACCTGATCAACGGCGGTATTTGGGCCGTCCGTTGTAGTTGTGTTTCCGCTCGCGAAGGCTGTTCCATTCTCACCAAGAACTAGCGTTGGCGATTGTCCAAAGGTCCCGCTCGCAGGCGTGAACAGTAAATCATAACTGGATGTTATGCTTCCACCCACTACGTCCGCAGCTTGGTAGTAGTGCCACCCGAGCGGCGGACTTGGTGGGTTCGTCCGAGCAATTGTCTACGTCGCGATCACTCCCCGTGTCCGTCCGGGATAATTGGGCCGGCAGGAGACTAGAATTGTAGGGTTCTGGGTGTTGAGAGGGTTCAAATCTGCATTGCTCATCAACTGGATGGTAGTCGTCGAATTGTCTGGGGTGATCTTCATCAGGTAAGCAACTGCAGATACGACCGTGTTACTCTGGCTCTTTGTTCCCGGCTACCTCACGGGTGGCTGCGAGGTAGCGTGCAGGTTTGGAGGTATCCCTTCGATCCACATGCCCGGAGACTACAATTTGCACCTGGATAACGGAGACCCTCTTTGGGGTTTCGGTACGGGCGCATTCGTTCACGGTTTCGTCCATGTATTGCTTGGAAACATTAACCCGAGTGTGCCAATGGGTCCTTGGTAATCGGAATGAGCCGCGTGCTGGAATCGTATTCTGCTTGGGGAATCGCCGCGATCTTTGCCTGTTTGCAATTTCCTCAAGCACAGGAGGCCGCCCGAGTTTCGACGCTCAATCTTCAAGATTATGGATGGGAATCGCCGGAACCACATCGTCGCCAGACCTGCAATTGTTGTCGATCATAAGAACCGGGTCGTGGTTGGTTTCACAGTTCGAAAACGAAATGGACTTGTAACTCGAAATGAACCCAACCTCGATTTTCGAATTGTGCGTTTCTCGTCCGATGGCAAACCGGACCTTTCCTTTTCCCTGGCTACACATACGAGAGGGATAAATGGAATCTACCTTACCGAGACTGACAAAGTCGTGGCTAGAGTGAATGATGAGCTGCGGATTCTGGAGCACGAAGATGATCCTCTTCAGAAGGAAGGCTGGAGCGTTCTTGCGTCCTGTCCCCGAGCTTGCGAAATCCGTCAGTCACCAACGCGGCGTACTATTTCGGTTTACAACTCTGATGCCATTCCGCCGCTTACGATCATCCAAGCTGCACAACCTCCGATCATAAAACGATGCGGCAAAGTACCACGACAGATTAGGTCGGCTGATGACAGCATTCAGAATTATCCTCAGGCAATCACCGATAAATTCGCATATTTCTCCGGGAGTTTTGCGCTATACGGGCCGTTCAGTTATCGCTGGCCGCTGTGTGACTACGAACATCGGGTTGAGATGGAACCGCCTTTGAAAGGCGGTGCAACGCCGCTTGGCGATGAACTCTTTATTGCTTCTGGCGATAAGGACTTAGAAGTAGTCACCTCTAACAGTCAGGTGAAGTTCCGGCAGTCTATGTCAAAGCACGAATCCTGGAGCCGCTTTTGGGTGCCGCTCCGGAGTAGCGAGTCAGGAGATCGAGTCGCGGTGGACATGCTAACTACGCGCGGCGGCAAGGAGGTCTTGGACATCTCAATTCATGTAACAGCGCGCCGAATTGCGGTGTACGACATCGAAGCCGGAAAAGAAGTGGCGTCGATTCCGGTCAATGCGAAGCATAACTTTCATTATGAGTTCGACCTGAGTCCCGATGGGCACCGTCTGGCGGTTCTAGAGGACAGCACGGTAAAGATAGTCGATCTGAGCCGCTCAGAGGACCTGTCTCTTGAGCACGCCGATGCGCCAGAACTGAAGGACCGGAATCTGCGCCTGCAAGTCCCGGTTGTTGCCCCGGCCAAACCGAAACCCTAGCTCCAGCCATTAGACCATCAATCAAGAGCAGCCTCCGGCTCTTGCAGTCCGCCGGAAAAGAATCGAGCTGGCTTTCGAAGTGGAAGTTTCGAACTGCAGACCGGCATGTACGATTCGACCCCGAGAAATTTGGCTGGCCATGGCAGCCGGCCACGAATAGTTGGGTAGTTCCAACCGCTTTCGCCATCCTCGCCCTCAATCAATCGCCCTGCTCCTGTGGTATGGAACATTCCGAACTCTTTCGCATTTAGCGCGGTGTCGAAATGTTGCTCGAGCGCGTATGCCCGAGGGGAGGCTGGAATGCAGGTAATGGAGTGGTTTACGGCACATCTCTCGCCGCTCATCCAGACGACATCGCAATAGCAGTATTGGCGTTGAAGGACCATGCTAAGGAACCAGCGGTGATTAGGAGCGTTGAATGGCTCGAGGCCGAAGCGAAGAATCTTCAAGCCCCATGGAGCCTAGCATGGGCTCTCCTTGCCCTTGTGGCATACTCACGGAATGTGGACCGGCTTATAAATTCTCTCGCCAAAGTGATTGAGCCGGCTGGCATTCAAGACATCGCAACACTCGCGGTTGCTGCGCTCGCTCTCCATTACCAGCGTTCGCTAACTCTTCTTGGGAGATAGCGTGGCTTTCACACGTCGAGAATTGCTCGCCGGTGGCGTTGGGCTTGCCGCTGGAGTGTCCGTGGCGACACCCTTCTTCACGCCACGTTACCGGGTGTCGCGTCGACCCTCGAGATCCAGAGTCGAAATTCTTAGAGTAAGCTTCACACAATTCAATTTGTTGACCTCAACCGAGACGAACTGGTTCGCACCCGGCTCGGCGCTTCGTATACTAATCTCGACTCCCTGTGGCTTCCCAAGACAGTTTTACGTTCGGATTTCATCGTCTCAATGCCAAAGATAAAAACCCATCATTGGTCCGGTGTCACATTAGCCATGAAGAACATGTTCGGTGTCGTCCCGGGCATTAAATATGGCTGGCCCAAGAACATCCTTCATTGGAGCGGGATTCAGGAAAGTAGTTTGGATGTCTGCGCCACTGTCCCGATTGATTTTGTGATCGCCGACGGTATTGTAGCCATGGAAGGAAATGGACCATTGAACGGCACGGCCCGGCCACTCGGGAACCTTGTTCTCGCAGACGATCCGGTTGCCGCGGACGCAACCTGCGCAAGGCTGATGAGCCTGGAACCGGATCGCGTCCCGCATATACATGAGGCATCGCGCTTCCTTGGTAATTCTCTGCCTAGTCTCCTTGATCAAGTTGGCCAGGCACCGGAGCATCCTCACACTCCATTTCACGTAATTCCAGAATTTCGACACTGGCTGATTTCTTGCTCTTGATGGCCACTCC
The DNA here is from genome assembly GCA_019247235.1 of Acidobacteriota bacterium. GTDB lineage: Bacteria > Acidobacteriota > Terriglobia > Terriglobales > Acidobacteriaceae > Gp1-AA145. The sequence goes on along the minus strand of JAFAPG010000778.1, from coordinate 7,033 downwards.
GAACACCCTTAAGGTGACCGCTAGCGAGCGTTCGCAATTCCTCCTACAGCGTTCGACTAATCGCTTCGCACTAAGCCGAATTTCTAAAATTAGAAAGTAGTTTCGTGGTAAGCGTACGCTGCTGGCCGCCTGGACAGGTTCTTAATTAAAAGTCATGCTCAGGAAGCAGTGGGCCCAAGCCACGGGTCCCTGGGGGCATGATGGAAACGTCCACGCAAGCAACTGCATACCTAACAACTCAGACAAGCGGAGTTCTTGAGCGACAGCGCTGGACCATTGCCGACAAGCGACGGATTGTCGAGGAGACGTTGGTAGGCGGGACATCGGTAGCACGGGTAGCGCGTGCACATGGAGTAAACGCCAACCAAGTTTTCTACTGGCGCAAGCTATATCAAAAAGGCCGCCTAGGTTCGAGCCAGGCTGCAAAGCTGTTGCCGGTTAGGCTAACGACCGAAAGTTTGCCAGCAGCTACTTCAACCGGTGAGCAATCTTCATCCAGTCCAATCTTGCCGGGGAAGATTCACATCGAACTGCCCCATGCGCACGTGCGGATCGAAGGGAACGCCGATCCCGCTATGGTGCGCGTGTTGTTGGAGTGTTTGTGCCGATGATTTCGCTGCCAGCCAACACGCGCATCTGGATCGCTGCCGGTGTGACCGATCTGCGCCGCGGCTTCATGGGGTTGAGCGCTTTGGTGCAAACCAAGTTGGAACAGAGCCCCATGTCAGGTCAGGTGTTTGTTTTTCGTGGGCGTCGTGGTGATTTGATTAAATTGTTGTGGTTCGATGGCAATGGGCTTTGTTTACTAGCGAAGCGATTAGATAGAGGAAGATTTGTATGGCCTCAAGCCAGCAGTGGCACGGTAACCCTGACGCCCGCACAGTTAGCGATGCTGTTAGAGGGCATTGATTGGCGAAGACCCGATCGCACCTGGGATCCACACGCCACGGTTTAGAGTCGAGATTCTTTTTCACATTTTTTTTCGCGGTGTGGGATGTGAGCAATGAGAGTTCATGCCATACTGCGCACATGTCGCAGGCCGCGCTTCCCGATCTAAACCTTCTCGACGCGGCAGCACTCAGAACGTTGATCGTTACGCAAAACCAGCACTTGGTTACCACCCAAAACCGACTGACAGCCACGGAAGAGCAGCTGACGGCTACCGAAGAACAGTTGCGATCACGGGAGAGTGAGATCGAACATTTGAAGTTGCTGATCGCCCAGCTGCACCGTATGCAGTTTGGACGCAAGTCAGAAAAGCTGGGACAGCAGATCGAGCAGCTCGAGTTGCGGCTGGAAGAGCTGCAGTCCAACGCCATACAGGTCCCGAAAGAACCGTCGCGACCTTCGCAAGCGGGTGCTGCTTCTGCCAGGCCTGCACGGCGTCCACTACCGGCTCATTTACCACGGCAAACGCGCAAGTTGGAACCGCCGCATACAGCATGCCCGGATTGCGGGGGCAAGCTAACGAAGCTGGGGGAAGATATCTCGGAGATGCTGGAGTATGTGCCCGCGAGCTTCTTGGTCATTCGGTACGTGCGTTCGAAACTAAGCTGCACAGCTTGTGAACGGATCGTCCAAGCTGCAGCACCCAGCCGCCCCATTGAGCGCGGCATAGCTGGGCCAGGGCTCTTAGCGCACGTCTTGGTGTCAAAGTATGCGGATCACCTACCGTTGTATCGTCAGTCGGAGATCTATGCTCGCCAGTATGTGGACTTAGAGCGCTCGACATTGGCCGATTGGGTGGCTGGCAGCACCTATCTGTTCGCTCCCCTGGTTGAAGCACTACGAACCTATGTGATGGCTCCAGGAAAGTTGCACGCCGATGAAACGCCCGTCCCGGTACTCGCTCCGGGTACGGGGAAGACCAAGAAGGGGCGTCTGTGGACCTATGTTCGCGATGATCGTCCCGCGGGCAATCCTGCCGCCCCGGCGGTCTGGTTTGCCTACTCGCCGGATCGAAAGGGCGAGCATCCAGAGCGTCACCTGCGGGAGTTTCGCGGCACCTTGCAAGCTGATGCCTACGCCGGTTTCCAACAGCTGTACGAAGATGGTCGCATCCAAGAAGCCTGCTGCTGGGCTCACGTGCGCAGGAAGTGGTATGACTTGCAACAAGCCCACGGATTGCCATTGGCAGCAGAGGCTTTGAAGCGAATCGGGGAACTCTACGCCATTGAGAAAGAGATTCGTGGCCGGCCGCCAGACGAACGGCGGCAGGTTCGGCAAGCACGAGCCAAGCCTCTGCTTGATTGCTTGCGGCAGTGGTTCGAGGAAACGCTGTCAAAACTTTCGCGCAAGTCGGATACCACGGTGGTGATTCGCTACGCACTGTCACGTTGGAACGCGCTGATACGTTACTGCGACGATGGTCATCTCGAGATCGACAACAATGCGGCTGAACGCGCATTGCGCGCGGTTGCAGTGGGTCGCAAAAACTATTTGTTTGCTGGTTCCGATCGAGGGGGCGAGCGGGCCGCCGCCCTGTATAGCCTGATCGGTTCGGCTAAACTGAATGGGCTCGATCCAGAAAGCTATCTGCGTGAAGTGCTTACGCGCATAGCCGATCATCCTATTCGGAGAATTGAGGAGCTCCTACCGTGGAATCTCGCCGCAAACCAATCGTGCGCTATCCGACCCGCAGCCTAGACGAGCCTCTGCCCAACATCGAAGAACTCATCCAGCATGGCCAAATCACATTCGGCGTCATTCGTCCTGCCGGGTGTGTGGCGGTCGCCCACGACGGTCGTCAGACTGTGGCCATGCTCGTTCGCCGTGATGGAGAAACTGTCGCTGAGCTGGTCAATCGACTGGATCTGGCGATCGCCAAAGCTCGACTTGAAGGGGTCCGCGTGGACGAAGTGAACGCGAGACACATTCCAAAATAAGTGCCCATTCAATTTTAAGTGGACACTTACGAACCGGAGCGCTTGTCAACACGGTCGGCACCGTACGGTTACGTTTCGTGGGCTACACTCGCCTTCCATCAACGACGCCGACACGAGTAAGGCGGAATGGGCCCAGGAAGAGGGGCGACATAGACCGCGGAGCCAAGTGAGGTCCGGAGCATTAGATTGCGGCACCAGTCTGTGGACCCCGGCGCGGGTAGCCCTAACCCGGGAGAAACTCTGCGCCAGACAGACCAGAACCTGAAAGAGGCCGTAGAGCAGCTCGCCCGCGGAGACATTTTCCATCACGTTAGGAGCTTTGCCAGCAAGCTCTCACTCCGCGAAATAGTTAATGTCCAGAACGCTTCAGCGCTATGGCGCGCAAGTATTCACGGTATCCGTAGGGGACTGGTGGTCTGTGCAAACACTTGCGCCGACGCTAAGTTTTGTTCTGTATCTAGAACAGACGACAGATTTATTGTCGCTGCTTGACAAGCTGTGTTATTCTTTGCGGTTTTTCTTGCGTGTGTTTAACCGATTCAGAATAATATTCTTGACACAAACACTCTGCCGTGATTCCATTCCGCATCCGCTGAGCACGCGTTGATTCTTTCCTTCGCGGGCTAGCAGTCTCCGGGCCATCTGTAAAGCGTTTTCTGTACACAAGTAGTAATCGGGAGAGATGCATATGCGTCTTTTAGGAGTTTACTGTGTGCTTGTGATGTCCTCCTTCGGGGCTACTCTGCAAAATCAAACCAGCGATGCTCTGGCTATCAGTCTGGCGCAGCAGGCCATTACTGCCCTCACCGGCGGCGCGACGGTGAACGACGTCACTCTGAATGCCGATGTCATTTCAATACTGGGCTCGGATAAGGACACCGGTACCGCCATCTTTCGAGCTAAGGGGCCGTCCAAGAGTCGTGTTGATATTCATTTGAGCGGTGGAACCAGGACTGACGCTCGCACGTTGACGAACGGAGTACCAACCGGCGCATGGCAAAAGAACGGCGGCAAGGCGTTCCCTCATGCGCAGCACAATACCTGGACAGACGCAGTGTGGTTCTTCCCCGCATTTTCTTCGCTTAGCCAGACCGCCAGTCCTAATTTCATGTTTAAGTACGTAGGCCAAGAGCAGCACGCGGGACTCAGCACTCAACACTTGCAGGTGTACCAAACGCTGCCTTCCGCTTCTGCCACGCTACAACGCATCAGCACCGTCGACCTCTATCTCGATCCTGTGTCCTTCCTCCCTTCGGCGACGAGCTTTAGCGTTCACGCAGACAACGATGTGAACACGAGCATTTCCAACGAGATACGCTATTCCAACTATCAACCGGTTAGCGGCGTCTTGGTGCCCTTTCATTTTCAGCAGATCTTCAATGGGGGCGTGGTATTGGACGTGACCGTCACCAAGGCCAGCTTTAATGCGGGGTTGCCGGACAATTTGTTCGTTCTTCCGTAAGAACTCGGGGAGGATATGATGAGACGCACTGCTTTTCATACACTGGGCATACTGCTAATTCTGACCGCGGGATTCACGGAAGTGTCGTTGGGCCAACAACCATCGTTCGGTACCCCACTCTTCGGGAGTTTCGGTGGTGGCCCCTTCGACGTCATCAATTTGGGCAATCTAAACGTTCATTTCGTCATACCGATAAACCACAAAGCCGGGCGGGGCGTCCCCTTCGTCTATGGCGACCTGGTGTACGAGGGCACGATATGGCAACCCGTCGCTTCGGGTGGGACACAGAGCTGGCAACCTATTACCTCGATTGGCGCTGGCAGCAGTGCAGTCGGTGATTATTGGGGATGGCAGGGACTGCAAAATGCCGGCACTCCATACATTGGATACTCAATGACGACGTCTTACGGCCAGTGTCCTTACCCTAACACCGGCCAATATTGGTCCGAATGGCAGTATAGCAACTTCGTGTACCACGACGAGAAAGGTGTCTCGCACCCGTTCACAAGCGGCGGCGTTTATTTCAATTCCGCAAGTTGCAATGGCACGGGCCCACAAAACGGACCCAATCCTGCGGGTACCCAAACGGTGACATCAAATGACGGATCCGGTCTTAGCATCAATATCAATTATAATCAGGACTCCGTCTCGGCATGGATGATTACACGGAGCGGCGCCAAGATAACGCCGCCAGTGTATTCGAATCCGTCTTCAAGCATCGGCACTCTGCTCGCTTATGACAGCAATGGCAATCAAGTCACCGCCTCACAGGGTGTGTACACCGATACTTTGGGCCAAACCGCATTAACCGTCACCGGCAACTCGCCAAATAACACGCTGCTCTCTTATCAAGCTCCTTCGGGCGGCCCAGCCACGTACACAGTCAGCTATGCCCCTTATACGGTTAAGACAGCTTTCAACTGCTCACAAATTGCGGAGTACACCTCCTCTTCAAGCGTTTACCTGGTCGACAAAATCACGCTACCGGATCAGTCATTTTACAAGTTAACGTATGAGCAGACTCCAGGGTACACCGACGGTGTTCATGTCACTGCCCGCCTTGCCTCAGTGACTGTGCCCACGGGAGGCCAACTTTTTTACACCTACCAGGACGGGGCCAACGGAATTATCTGTGCAGACGGGACCACTGCCGGCTTCACCCGAAATGTCAGCCAAGGTGGGCAATGGACGTATGATCGTTCGGGTAGCGGTAACTCGTGGACCACTACGATTGTCGATGCCAGTTCGAACAAAACCCTCCTTCACTTTCAGAAGGATTCTTCTGGAACCACGAGTGATTTCTACGAGATCGAGCGTCAGGTATTCCAAGGCAGCAGCACGCTTCTCGAGACGACGTTCAATTGCTGGAATGCGAACTATGGAGATTGCTTCTCCACCCCCCCAGTCTATGCCCCCATTAATCAACTGGATCACGTCGTCCAGCGCGTCCCTGATGGCCAGAGCAACGACGTGCAAACAACGTATAACAGCACTGGCCTGCTGACAGAAACAAAACAGTATGACTGGGGGACAACTTGGACACAACCGTTGATTCGTGATACCGCCATCACCTATGCTACCCTCGGGAACAACCTTCAGGACCGTCCCTCGAGCATCGTCTCAACCGATGCGAACGCAAATATTTTGGCGAAGACGACCTACAACTACGATGAAACCACCCCACAATCCACAAGCGGTACCCCCAGCCATGTAAACATAACCGGATCACGCGGTAATGTCACAACGATTAATACCTATGTTACGCCCACCAGTTTTCTCACGCGGCATTATACTTATTTCGACACAGGAACCCTCTATCAAGCGGCTGATGTGAACAACGCTGTGACAACGTATGCGTATGGTACAGCCGCCCAGGGGAATTCCACTGTATCGTGTGGAAACAGCTTCGCTACACAAGTGACGCCACCGATTCTGGGGCTGTCCACATCTACCGTATGGGATTGCATCGGCGGGGTTGCAACCAGCATTACCGACGCCAATGGGCACTCAACAGCGGTTACGTATAATGATACTGGTTTCTGGCGCCCGGAAATATCGACAGATCAATTGGGAAATCAGACGACATTCTCGTATCAGCCCAACCCAACTTACTCAAGTCCTCCCATGGTTGCGAGGTCGATGACTTTCAATGCGGGCACTTCCGTGGTTAGCGATTTCCAGTACCAGGATGGTTGGGGACGAACTTACACGGACCAACAGTTGCTATCACCGAGTTCTTCCACACTTCAAACTGTATCCTACACATATGATGCGAATGGCAGGCCGTATTCCACTTCGATGCCGTGTGTAGTGGGCTACACCTCAACATGTGGCGGGGCACAAACCACTCAGACATATGATGCAATGAACCGGGCGTTAACGACCACGGACGGTGGCGGCGGTACCATTACCTATACCTATAGCAATAATGACGTTTTACAAACAGTCGGCCCACCGGTATCTGGCGAGAATTTGAAGCAGAAGCAACTTGAGTATGATGGATTAGGCAGGCTGACTTCTGTCTGCGAGCTGACCAACAGCTTGCCCGGTTCAGGGACATGCCCGCAGCAGTCGCCGGCGACAAAGTACAACGGCTATTACACAACCTATACCTATGGCTTGAGTAGCATCAATTCGGTCCAGTACCCGAGCATGACGGTCAATCAAAATGTACAAGGTGCATCCC
>JAFAPG010000406.1 GCA_019247235.1 Acidobacteriota bacterium | reverse complement strand
TCCCATTTACGCGTTCGGCACTGATGAACAGAAGCAGACCTGGCTCCCCGCTCTCCAGAAGGGCGAGAAACTCGGGTGCTTTGGTCTAACCGAGCCAGACTTCGGTTCCAATCCTAAAGGAATGCGCACCCGTGCCCGAAAATCGGGAAATCAGTATGTCCTGAACGGAGAAAAGATGTGGATCACATCTGGCTCGATCGCCGACGTGGCGGTGATCTGGGCCAAGGTGGAGGATGAAGGCAATACCATTCGAGGTTTTTTGGTCGAAACGGACCGGCCCGGCTTTCGCGCCCAGGATATTCATGGAAAGTGGTCCTTGCGGGCCTCGGTGACTTCGAGCCTTTCTCTCCAGGACGTGGCCATACCCGCTTCCAACCTGCTACCGAAAACAGGCGGCCTCAAATCCCCTCTGATGTGCCTGAACCAAGCGCGTTATGGGATCGCCTGGGGAGCAGTGGGGGCGGCGATGGCTTGCTACGACTGCGCTCTGCAGTATTCCCTATTTCGCAAGCAATTTCGTGATCAGCCTATCGCCTCTCATCAGCTGGTGCAGGAAAAACTTGCCTGGATGATCACGGAGATCACCAAAGGGCAATTGCTGGTGCTGCAGGTGGGACGACTGAAAGACCAAAACCGAGCGGGACATCAGCACATCTCAATGGCAAAGCGTAACAATGTGGCCATGGCTCTTGAGAGCGCTCGGCTGGCGCGGGACATCCTGGGAGCGAACGGGGTCGCCGACGAATATCCCATCTTCCGCCACATGGCCAATCTTGAGTCGGTAAAAACCTACGAGGGCACCCACGACATCCATACCTTGATCATCGGCCAAAGTGTGACCGGAATCGATGCCTTTTAGGTCGTTGTGCAGGTTTCCCGGAATCCAGGATGCAAGCGAAATGCCCTCCCGCGCTCGCTGCGTAAATCCGGGGCGGCCGGTGGGGCTGCAGGGGGAAAACCCCGGGCGTTACTCTGCGGCGAAGAATTTAAGGATCTATGGATGAGCCACAACGGTGTGAAACGAAGCTGACGGGGAGTTAAGATTGGTCGCACTGTTTTCGCGCTCCCGTGGGGCAAGGGGGATAGCGACCTTCAGAAACGTGCCTCGGGGGCTCGACTCAATGTTGAGCGTTCCTGACAGTTCCTTGATCCTCTCTCGCATGCCGGCCAATCCGACGCCGACACTCGTTCCATTCTCGCGAAAGCGGTGAAGGGTTTCGGGAGGCATTCCTACCCCGTGATCCTGAATGGTAAGGGTGATGGCGGAGGGGTCCTTGGTGAGCCGTACCTCGACCGAGGAGCTTCGGGAATGCCGATGAACGTTAGTGAGTGCTTCTTGCAGAACGCGAAACAAGGCGGTTTCGAACTCTGGCGCAAGTCGAAGAAAATTTTCCGAGATCTCGAGTTCAGCCCGAATGCCGCTGCGTTTACCGAATCCCTCCACATACCACTTTGCTGCAGAGACGAACCCTGCCTCATCGAGCAGCGGCGGGTGAAGCAAGTGGGACAGGGTGCGCACATCGCTGATAGCACGATCAATCAACTCCCGCGCCTCGCATAGCTGTGGCGTAGCCTTGTGATCGGAGCGGGCGAGCAGGTCCAAATTGATTTTGGCTGCTGTCAGATACTGTCCCAAACTGTCGTGCAGCTCTCGCGCGATGCGTCGCCGCTCTTCGTCCTGGACGCGCAGCAGGCGGGCAGAAAGCCGGCGCAAAGCGGTGGTGCGCTGCTCGACTAAGGATTCAAGGGCGCCATGGGCGCGGCGCAGGGCGTCTTCCGCTTGCTGGCGTTCAAGCAGGTGATCGCGAACCTCGTACTGGCGCTGGCGTGCCGCAATCGCGCTGCGTACGGCGCTGATAAGCGTGGCGGGACGAAGCGGGCGCTCAAGCAGCGATACATTGCCGAGAGGGGCCCGAGAACGCACGGCAAGTTCGGTTGCATGAGTGCTGATACCGCCGCCGGTCAGCACGATGATGGGAAAATCGGACCATGTTGGCTGGTTGGCGAGCTTGTGAGCGAGCACATTGATCTCGTCGTCCCGTAGAACCTCTTCGGACACCACCGCGCAACCAGCATCTTCGGATATGGCCAGAGCCAGCGCCGGCACATTGGCGACGGTCGAGGCATTGACCCCGGCTTGCCGTAACACGCGCTTGATCAGGTTGGCATCTTTGCCAAAAGGAGCTAAGACCAGCACGCGTAGCTCAGGATGTCGATTGTCACTCATCGACTCGCGGTACCTTGCCATTTCCTTGACCAACAATGGCGGGTATGCCGCTCAGCACGCCCTGGAAGTTCCTGAGCGGTTCACCCACCCATACCCGATCGGGCCCTAATCGCAACTCACGAATGGTGCGCTCGTGCGGACCACTGCGTTTCTTGATCATTGAAATCGCC
>JAFAPG010000903.1 GCA_019247235.1 Acidobacteriota bacterium | reverse complement strand
GCCCAGGCAGCGGGTTGGCTATCCCGTTCGCCTCAGCTACGAGATGCCGGTGTTGCACTCTAGTTATACCGATATTGCCCTTACACATTCTGTAGCAACTTTACATCCTAATTCTCTACTCACCTATGTGGTGTATACTCTCGATTTAGTGGGGGGTGTGTCTTCCCTAGTCTTGCGACTCGCACCGTCATAGCCCAGCACCGTTGCCGGCCCCGCCCGTCAGTGTCCGCCGTAAGAAATCTTTCTGGCGCATTGTTCAATCTCGTCTTCCCGGACGACTGCCGGATTTGCGAGCAGCCACTCGAAAACGTATCCAGAATTCCTGTTTGTCCTTCCTGTCTTTCCCTTCCACAGCCGCTCCAGGCGGAATCATTCTGTCGGGCCTGCCGCACCCCCTTCGTGGATTCTTACCCGCTGGATGAGTACGATCTTTGTACCGTCTGCCGGGAGAGGCAGGTGAATTTCGATGCCACCTACTCTTTCGGCAGTTATGAAGGACCCCTCCGAAACCTAATCCATCTGTTCAAATACGCGAAAGTTGAAACGCTGGCGCTGCCGCTCACCAGGTTCTTAATCCGGGCTATGCCGCTGGATCAACGCTTCGATTTGGTTATCGCCATGCCAATGCACTGGCGGAAGCGGTGGGAGCGTGGATTCAACCAGGCCGCGCTGCTTGCGCAGCCCTTGGCGAAGCATTACGGTTTGAAGTTAGCGACCAATCTCCGACGGAAACGATATACAAAATCGCAAGCGGGATTGACCGAGGCGCAGCGGCAACAGAACCTAAAAAATTCCTTCTGCGTCAGGAGAGCAGGACAGATCGCGGGCAAGCGCGTCCTGCTTGTCGATGATGTTTTGACTACAGGCGCAACCTTGCGGGCTGCGGCCTCAGCGCTGAAGAGCGCTGGCGCGGCTCACGTTTCAGCGCTCACCCTGGCGCGAGTCGATCGCCGAACCTTCGGCGGTCGCTTCGCGTTCGAAGAGCGCCGCCCAGGTAGTACGGCGTTTGTCGCAGGGGGTGTAAATTAGCGCGGATCGCGCGATCATTCGGAGGATTTCTGATGCCTAGTCCGGACCGACTTCACAGACCTGTTCTGGTTTTGAACGCCAGCTACGAGCCGATCAACATCTGCGCGGCCCGCAGAGCCCTGGTTTTGATCCTGAAAGGGGTAGCCTCGGCTGAAGAAGTCGCCCCGGCACATGTCCATTCGGCCCGGCGCGTCTTGAGCGTGCCTTCAGTTATCCGATTACTCGAATACCGGCGCATACCGCATCAAACTCGCGCGCTTTCGCGGAAAAACATTTTGATGCGCGATCGTTACACCTGCCAGTATTGCCATCGCAGCCTGCCGTCAGGCGAAATGACGCTCGACCATGTGGTCCCACGCTCGCGTGCCGGTGAGACGACCTGGGAAAACCTGGTCGCCTGTTGTCATCCTTGCAATAACAGGAAGGGGAACCGAACTCCGGAAGAGGCCGGCATGAAGCTGCTCCGGCCTCCGCGCCCATTCACTCTCCATACCAGCCGTCACCTCATGCGCTTACTTGGACGAAGCGATGATCAATGGCGCAAATATCTGTTCTATTCAGATTGACGAGTGGGTTTTCTCGCGGCTAACCCTGCACCGCGGCCGGTTCTGGCGGCACTTGGGCTTTGGGTTTCTCAGCCTTTTGTTTAGAAGGCGACCCGGCCTTGACCGGGCTGATGATCACGTGCGCATTCCGTCCTTCTAGGCGTGGCTGACCTTCAATCGCTCCCACTCCCGCTAAATCTTCGGCAAATCGCAAAAGAAGATTCTTGCCCAGATCCGTGTGCGCTATTTCGCGTCCACGGAACTGTACGACTGCTTTCACGCGGTTGCCTTCCTGGAGAAAACGAATCGCATGGTTCTTCTTGAACTCGTAGTCGTGGTCATCGGTATTGGGGCGGAATTTCAGCTCCTTTACCTGTATGACGTGTTGCTTCTTTTTGGCCTCATGCTGCTTCTTCTTCTGTTCGTACTGCCATTGGCCAAAGTCCATCGCCTTGGCCACCGGCGGTTCAGCAGTGGGGGCGATCAAGATCAGGTCCAGACCCATGTCTTGCGCCCGGCGTACGGCTGCGGGCGTAGGCATGATCTCGACCGATCCATCAGGGAACACGGCACGCACTTCCCTGACGCGAATTGCCTCGTTGACGTTTTCTCGGAGTTTAGGCCGGCGCGGCTGGTAAGTCCTGGGTGGATACATGCCGGACTAACGGACGGCGCGAAGTAGCGCCATGAGCGGGGAGGGGGAAAAATTCAAATGTTCTACCTCACCCTAGTTTACACGGAAAGGCCACTTCTGGTCCTCATTTCTGTGTCATGTGGCGGGATCGAAATTGACCCTTTAAAAACTCGTATGCTAGCGTAAGTTCAGTAGGGGAAGTCCGCCTCACTCGTAGTGCGTCTCTTGCCCTCGAGGTCGGAATCACGCTCTCCTTTCCTTGTTCGAAAACTCTACATGGAAGCAACACTAAACGCGCTCGGCGATCTCCTGGTGAAGGCGATTCCGACTGTCATTTTTTTCATTATTCTGACCGTTTATCTTAAGGCAGTACTGTTTAGACCCCTCGCCAAGATTTTTGAGGAACGTAGGAAGGCTACGGAGGGTGTTCGCGAGCTTGCGCAGCGAGCGTTCGAGGCTGCTGATAAGAAGAGCTCTGAGTTGGAACACGCGCTGCAGATCGCCCGAGCAGAGCTGCACCGGGAGCGCGAGGCGATGCGCCGGCGCTGGACGGAACAACAAGAGCAGGAAATTGCCAAAGCGCGTGCTGAAGCAGAGCGCCAAATTGAAGAGGCAAAGCGCCAGATCGCGGAAGAGGTGCAAAAAGCACAATCGCAGCTGGACGCCAACGTAGAAGACCTCAGCACACACATCGTGAGCTCGGTCTTGCGACGGAGAGCTGCGTAGTGCGATGTGCTCTCGCATGCCGCCGCGCTACGTCGTGGGTGTCCCTGCTCGCTATCTTCCTTGTGGCGGGCGGAACTCGCCTGCTGGCGCA
>JAFAPG010000882.1 GCA_019247235.1 Acidobacteriota bacterium | reverse complement strand
AGTGCTCGAGCTTCGTCAAAAGATCGCCTCGACAGCCCGGGACGAGATGTCGAAGGAACAGCGCGAATATCTACTTCGCCAGCAGTTACGAGCTATCCAGCAGGAACTCGGAGAGAAGGACGCGGACAAAGCAGAAATTGAGCTCATTCGTGAGCGGTACTCGAAAATCGAACTGCCCGAAGAGGCGAAAAAAGAGTTTGAGCGGGAACTGGCCAGGCTGGAGCGTTTGCCTGCAGGAGCGCCCGACTACCACGTCACGCGGACCTATCTAGAGTTTGTGCTCGATCTGCCGTGGAACAAGACGACAGAAGACAATCTCGACATAGCGCATGCGCGACACGTGCTCGATGAAGATCATTTCGGACTGAAAGAGATTAAAGAGCGCATCCTGGAGCACTTGAGCGTGCTGAAACGCAATCCAGAAGCAAAGGCTCCGATCCTTTGCCTGGTCGGTGCTCCTGGCGTGGGCAAGACATCTCTCGGGCAATCCGTCGCGCGGGCGTTGGGCCGCAAATTTGAGCGGTTCAGCTTGGGCGGTATGCACGATGAAGCGGAATTGCGTGGACACCGGCGGACCTACATCGGCGCAATGGCCGGACGTTTACTGCAGGCAATGAGGCGTGCCGGCGCTTTAAATCCAGTACTGTTGCTCGATGAGGTGGACAAACTAGGGCGTGATTTCCGCGGCGATCCCGCAGCGGCGCTGTTGGAAGTCTTGGATCCGGAGCAGAACAAGACATTCCGGGACAACTATCTCGATATGGCATTCGATCTGTCGAAGGTGTTGTTCATCACGACAGCGAACACGCTCGATACCATTCCTCAGCCACTTCTTGACCGTATGGAAATCTTGCGGCTTTCCGGGTATAGCGAGGAGGAGAAGGCGCAGATTGCGAGGCGCTATCTAATTCCGAAACAGTTGAAGGCAACTGGTCTAGGGGACGAACAGATCGAGTTCACGGACGAAGGTCTGACGGCGATTATCGCCGGTTACACACGGGAAGCCGGTTTGCGGCGGCTGGAGCGAGCCATCGCACGCGTGACGCGCAAGGTTACCTTGAAATTTGCTGAAGGCGAAACACAGAAGGTCTTCGTGACACCTGAGATTCTCGGAGATCTGTTAGGGCCGGAGATATTCTTACCTGAGCAAGCGCGGAAGACAGTTCCTCCCGGAGTGGTGACTGGACTCGCTTGGACCGGAGCCGGCGGAGACGTGCTCTATATTGAGAGCGCACTACTGCCAGAAGGCAAGGCGCTGACCATAACTGGCCAGCTCGGCGAGGTGATGCAGGAATCGGCAAAGATTGCACAGACTTATATTTGGGCGCATGCAGCCGATTTGGGTATCGACCCAGAGAAAATCAAAAATAACGGCGTACACGTGCATGTGCCGGCGGGTGCCATCCCGAAGGATGGTCCTTCTGCAGGCGTGACGATGACAAGCGCGATGGCTTCACTTTATACGAATCTACCAGCGCGCAGCGATATTGCGATGACGGGTGAGGTAACTCTGGCGGGCTTGGTGCTGCCTATCGGTGGCGTCAAGGAAAAGGTGCTTGCCGCACGGCGGGCTGGCATCCAGCGTGTCATCCTGCCGCAAGGCAACAAAAAAGACTTGCGCGATCTGCCGGATCACGTCCGTCAGGAAATGCACTTCAACTTTGTGGATCGTGTAGAAGATGTACTTTCGATTGTGATCCCTGGGCTCAACGTGCGCTCGTTGGCTCTCGCCAGTTAACGTAAGCTTGTCCCGGCCTTTATCCCGAGGCCCTCGACTACTCTAAGCGGTAGTTGGGGGCCTCCTTCGTTATGATCACGTCGTGCACGTGGCTTTCGCGGAGCCCGGCAACAGTTACGCGCAGGAACTTGGCGCGCTCCTGAAGTTCGGGAATATTAGCGCATCCGCAATAACCCATTCCAGACCGCAGGCCACCCACAAGTTGATATACGAGATCGGAGAGCGGCCCTTTATATGGCACGCGACCTTCAATTCCCTCAGGCACCATTTTGCCGCTTGTTGATTGAGAGTAGCGATCTGAGCTGCCTTGAGGCATAGCGCCGAGTGATCCCATACCGCGGTAGCTCTTAAATGTCCGTCCCTGGTAGAGGATAGTCTCGCCGGGACTTTCATCGGTACCGGCGAGGAGGCTACCAATCATCACCGAGTCGGCGCCTGCGGCGATCGCTTTGGTGATGTCGCCAGAGTACTTGACCCCCCCGTCAGCTATGAGCGGGACACCTGCTTCCCGAGTGGCTCTCGCGCACTCTGAGATCGCAGTAATTTGAGGGACGCCGGCGCCGCTGACAACGCGCGTCGTACAGATAGATCCTGGCCCGATTCCGACCTTGATTCCGTCTGCGCCTAGCTGGATGAGATCGTGAGCCCCTTCGTATGATGCGACGTTTCCCGCGAGTACTTGAACATCGGGAACAGCGCGCTTGACGGCGCTGATGGCGTCCATAACGCGCTGGCTGTGGCCATGTGCGGAGTCGATTGCGATTGCGTCGACCTTCTTGCGATGAAGTTCTTGCGCGCGCTCCAGAAAGTCACCTGTCGCACCGATGGCAGCAGCCACACGAAGCCGGCCCTGCACGTCTTTGGCCGCATTCGGGTATTTCAATTTCTTCTGAATATCTTTAACCGTGATCAGACCCTTAAGCGCGTAATTGTCGTCCACGACCAGCAATTTCTCCACTCGGTGTTTGTGCAGAATCTGCTGCGCCTCTTCAAGCGTGGTTCCGACGGGGACGGTAATCAGCTCATCCTTAGTCATGACCTCCGAAATGGGGAGATCATAACGGGTCTCAAACCTAAGATCACGATTGGTCAAAATTCCTACTAACCTGTTATTCTTCGTGACTGGCACGCCTGAGATCCGAAAGCGC
>JAFAPG010000837.1 GCA_019247235.1 Acidobacteriota bacterium | reverse complement strand
TTGACTTCGTTCATAACAATGTAACCTCGTTGTCATTTGGGCAAATGAGTCATACTGCGGACCCGTTTTACCAGCTCTACCCTGAACTCTGCGCCGGAACATGCAGCCAGGTTAGCAATTCCGGGCAATATGCCGCCTGGTCTTGGGGCGTGAGCCGTCTCATCGACGGTATTGAAATCGCTACTCACCAAGCGGTGAATCCCTTACCCATCGATGTGAAACACCTGGCGGTGGCGGGATGCTCATACGCGGGCAAGATGGCATTATTTGCCGGCGCCCTAGATGAGCGGATTGCCCTGACCATTGCCCAAGAAAATGGAGGGGGTGGTGCACCAGCCTGGCGTGTATCGCATGAGATCGAGGCCAACGGCTCGGTGGAAGATATCCACGATACAAGTTATGAATGGTTCGGCCAACAAATGAAGCAATTTGCTGGTGATAACGGTTACAAACTGCCCGAGGACCATCATGAGTTGATGGCCATGGTAGCGCCCCGAGCGTTGCTGGAGACGGGGAATACCGATTTTTACTGGCTCTCCAATCGCTCCAACTATATCTCGGCACGGGCAACGCAGCGCATCTACAACACATTGGGCATACGAGACAGGTTTGGCTTCTACATTGACGGTGGACATCCGCACTGTGGAACACTGCCGGCCGAGGCTCCCGCGGTCGCAGCCTTTTTTGACAAATTCCTGCTGGGTAATGCGAGTGCAAATACCAATGTTGACGTTAACCCATTCCCAGGGCTCGACTATTCGCGGTGGACTTGGTGGTGGGGAAAAAGGGAACCAAGATTCCCCAACAACTGGAACCCGGGAGATGGATCCTTAGTAGTGTCGACGCTCCGGCCTCTGGAGATCAATTCCGGAGACACCGTTTTGGGAGGTTATGACCTGTCAATGCCCGACGGGCACCCGGCGGCGACGGTATCGCTGGCGGGCGGGAACGTGCAGACGGACGTCTCGTGTCCGGACGGCAGTTCCTATACCCTTACAATTCCTCTTCCGAACCAGTCCTATTCGATTCCAGAAAACAGTGACTCCTGGTTGCCCTCAGCAATGGAGCGGAGCCCACTTGTGTATCAGGGCTCGGCCACGGCCACCGCTTGCACTGGAGGAGTTGCCAGGACCTCATATTTTAGTGCCTTGGGAGAGAGCGCCGGGGTCGGCAATCCACCCGCCGCACCCGGTTTCTCGACGACCGACACTGCGGATTCGCTGGTCGTTAGATTCCACTGCAGCGACAATGGTGAGGGTATCAACTGGAGCCCGCGGACAATTGTTAACTACAAGAAAAAATAATTGCTTCGGTTCATGAGCGGGGCGGTTTTTGCCACAGGCAGCGTCACGATCCTCGAGTTGGAGATGTTCATCTCTGTGCCGGACTGGGGTGACAAAGCCACAGGAGACAAAGCCGCCGCGCCTTTGACGGTGATTCTTCCTGGCAATCTTGCAGAGCGGCCTCTCCGGCCGCTCTGCAGTATCTTTTCCGTGAAAGCAATGGTGATCCTGCCCGCAACCAGCCAGCTCCGTCTCAATGAAACCCTTGCGCCTACTAGGGTAGGAGCGATAGCCGCTAGTTTTGATCGGCATATCCGGTGCCGAATCGGAATAGAATTACTTCTTAAGCGGGGCTGAGCAACTGCGGCGGTGCCATGACTACAAAATACTAGGAGAGATCAGCCTTGATACGCGAAGGGGCGATGCATGGCGGCCTGGTTTGTCCTCAGGCGCGCCGCCGCAAGTGGTTACTGCGGGCGGCTGTTCTGTTAAGCATCAGCATATTTTGGGTGGTGCTAACCGACGCCCAAGCCATTGGTCCGAGTCAAACCCATGCACCTCGACCGCAAGGCCAGAATCCCAATGGCATGCATGTTTATCTCTGGGCGGGACTTAAATCCCACCAAGCCGGTGAACACGACTATCCGCAATTCCTCGCTGATTGGAGCAAAATCCTTACTGAGCATGGCGCGGTTGTCGACGGCGCTCTCCATGAACCCGCGCGCGCTGACCTCGGGCACACCGACGTCCTCATCATCTACAAAGGAGACGCCGCGTATCTCAGCCGGGAAGAGAAATCGGCGCTCGAAGAATACGTCAAACAGGGCGGCGGAATCGTTAGTATGCACGATTCATTGTGTGGCCCTGAACCGGCTTATTTCGCGACGCTGGTGGGCGGGGCGAAAAAACACGGCGACGTCAACTACACTCTCGGCGCTCGAATTACCTACACGGTAGTGGATTCTGCTGACCCTATTATGAAAGGCATGTCGAACTTAACGATATTCGATGAAGCCTTTTTCGACATGACGTGGGCTCGCGACCCCGGCATCCATGTTCTCGCCACGACTGTCATTCCCGCTACCCGGAGTGCAGCCGGCCACAAAGGAGAAGTAGTGCCCCAGATCTGGACCTACGAACATGCGCTCGCGGGGGGGCGGCAGGCACGAGCGTTTGTTTGGCTACAAGGACACGAATATGCCAATTTCGCTAACTATCAGATTCAGGAGATGCTCTTGCGAGGAATCGCGTGGGCTGCTCACCAGCCAGTAGACACTCTACTCGATTACTTGCCGCAATTCGGTCCTTCGAGGCCAACCGATGCACCGCGATAGCCTCCGAGAGAACGCTGGCAGCTGTGGCCACCGGCAGCGAAAGACCGCCTACATCATGCTTCTCACCTCGCCGTCCATCCCCCGTCGATCAGAATGTCAGTACCAGTAATGAAGGCTGCGGCGTCTGAGCACAGATAACAGGCCAGCGCGCCGATCTCCTCCGCTTTGCCCCATCGCCCGATCGGCAGGCTGGCTAGAAATTGCGCGTTCGCTTCCGCATTGTTTATCAGTGCGAGATTCATGTCGGTTGCAATCGGTCCCGGGCTGATGCCGTTCACGGTAATGCTTTCTGCAGCCAGTTCGAGAGCCAAAGCCCTCGTAAGGCCGAGGAGCCCAGCTTTCGCCGAACTATACGCCGCGCGCCCGGCGAGAGAAACATGGCTCATGATCGAGCTCAGGTTTAAAATTCGCCCATAGCCCGTTCCTTTCATTCCCGGAACGAATGCTCGGCACATGAGAAAAGTTGAGGTCAGGCTCGCGTCCACTACACTGCGAAACTCCTCCAAGGTGAAATCCACCAAGTTTTTTCTAATGTTGATTCCCGCGCTATTGATTAAGATTTGCGGGCTGCAGAATCGGGCTTTGATCTTCTCCGCCAAGCTTGCGACTTCATTCTCCTGCGTTACATCGGCGACAAAAATCTCAGCCTCTCCTCCCTGGGTTGCGATCTCATCGCGCACTTTAGCCAGGCGGGAACGGTCACGCGCGACAAGGGCGATCTGCGCGCCTGCGCCGGCCAGTGCCTTCGCCATCGCCTCACCTAGGCCGCGGCTGCCTCCAGTGATCACCGCGCTTCGCCTTTTCAGATCAATTTGCATGGTTCGGCTCGCTTTCATGTCTCGGCATTGCCGTTTGTCGCAAAGCAATCAGACGATCACGATTGCTTAGCTAAACCCCGCGTTCACCCTTGCTTAAGGCTTCCAAGGACCGCCCGCCGGGTTAAGAAAAAAATTGACTCATGGGCGTCGGGCGTCGCTCGCGTTTATTCGTGCAGTGCCCAGGCATAAAGGCTATCCCCTGCGCCGGCGACGACGTACTGCTTTCCATCCAGCAGATAAGTGATGATGCCCCCTGATTCATTGGCACGTAGTTCGTGATGCCACAGGATCTCACCGTTATCGGCGCGGAAGATGATCATATTCTTCTGATCATCACCAGAAATGAGCAGATTACTCGCCGTTGTCAGGATGCTCGGTCCCACCGTAGTCGGGGCATCGTTCAGGTTCGGGTATCGATGTTGCCACGCCGCATTCCCGGTAAGCGGATCGATTGCTTGCAGGACTCTCACGGCGCGCCCGATACCGACAGCCGTGCCCCCATAGCCCGATGGCTTGTCGTTGTCATCTGTCAAATAGTAGATCGCCTTTCCTTCGACCGAGTTGACATAGACCAGTCCAGTCTGTGGGCTATAGGCCGGAGCGGGCCAGTTCGCAGCGTTCACAATGTTGATGGAGCCTCCAACCGACGGATCCTTGTCAGGAATAGGAATGGGCTCGCCTTGCGGAGACAGCCCTGACGAGTAATCGAGGGGCACATAAGGCTTGACCACCAGGTACTTGCCTGTGACACGATCCAATGTCACAAGGAAACCGTTGCGTGCGGTCTGGGTCAATAACCTTTTCGGCTTTCCTTCCACGGTGGCGTTAAACAGAATAGGCGTGGTGGTGTTGTCGAAATCGTGGGTGTCGTGTGGCGAGACCTGGAAATACCACTTCAGCTTGCCTGTATCCAGGTCGAGCGCCACAATGGATTCAGTCCACAGATTGGCCCCCGGCCTTCCCTGGCCGGCAAACACGGGATTCGTGTTCCCAGTCGGCCAATAGAGCAGTTGGAGCGCCGGATCATAGGTTCCGGGCATCCAGGTCATGCCGCCACCATGCTCCGCTGCTGCCTGGTTTGGCCAGGTCTTCAGCGCTGCATCGCCTGTGCGCGGTGTCGACCACCACGTCCACTGCAGATCTCCCGTCAGCGGGTCGAATGAGTGGAGAAAACCGGGCATGTCCATAGCATCGCCGCCCACCCCGACAATTACGTGATTCTTCACGATCAATGGCGCCGAAGTGGAGAAATACTGCTTGCGGGCGTCAGCGTAATTCCTCCGCCACAGTTCCTTTCCTGTGTTCGCATCAAGTGCAATCAGCCAGTTATCGGGGCTTACAAAAAACACAATGGTGTTCCAGATGCCGACGCCGCGCTGTCCAATCAGGTGTCCACCGTGATCCACCCAGTCATAGTGCCAGAGTTCGTGCCCAGTTCGTGCGTCGAGCGCCCAAAGGTGATCTGGGATTGTCACGTACAGGACACCATTTACCTCGAGCGGCGTACATTTGATGATCGGAACGGGCGCTCCACGCTGTGCTCCAATGCTTGTAATCTGGTATACCCACTCCGGCACAAGTCGGGTCAAGTTGGCTGGCCGGATCTGCGTAAGCGTGCTGTAGCGTTCGCCACTATAATCGCCATTAAAGGTAGGCCAGGTCGTCACCGCCTCGGTGCCAATCGTATTTGGGTCGACCGAAACCATAGGTGTGCGAGAGGCCATAGTCGCAATCGCTGCAGTGGCAATTGCCACGCCGAATCTTACACTCAGCTTCATTTCAGGGTCTCAAGGTATGCGGTCACATTGTGCATGTCCTCATTTGCCAGTGTCGTCA
>JAFAPG010000797.1 GCA_019247235.1 Acidobacteriota bacterium | reverse complement strand
CATCGACCATCAGACACTCAGCTTCGACGCCTATGTGAAGTTCATCGAGGATCGGTTCCTCGGTGGAGAACGTCTTGACCCAGCAAGCGATGGTCGGCCCGACCCGCGGCCCAACGTTCGAGAGAACAACTCACAACTTGGCGACTTACGACAGGATTTCGACTTCGATCAACCGCCGCGCCCGCCGATGATTCTGCCCGAACGTCCGGCGACCGATCTAGTGCCGGCGGCGCCGGCAATGGACCAATAGGCCGCCTGATGCCAAAGGTTTTGAGTTTTTGCGCTACCCCCTTGCGAAGATATACGGCTTTCCCTTAGCATCCGAGATGAAAGCCGGCCTGCAAGGTTGGTGATGGCGGTAACCGATTTTTGAACCAACACTTGAATGAACGGGGGCCCGACTCGAATTTGATCCGGTGTGCCATGCTCCGCCATGCGGAGAGGCCTAAAGGGTCACGGAGGGTTCCCAACGTCGATCAGACGGTTCATTCTCGGCCCGTCACACGGCTCCGTGGGTCGGCTTGAATTCTCTAAGCCAATCTTATCTGTATCTTTATCATCTGCAGGTGAGCCAATTGAAAGCGGCGACCGATTGCTTCTGGCGTAGCTTCGAACCTCGCCGCCAGAATGACTTTGCCGGCCTGGGTTGCATCTAATTGACGAGTATTTGCCAGCTGAACAGTGTTTCCCAGACTCTTTGAGATCGGTAGTTTCGGGTTGCCCACCTACGGCGTGCTGGTTGCGGTAGGAGTGCTGGTAGGATTGTGGATCAGCGTCCGCAATTCTACCGCACATGGAATCCAGGCGGAAAACGCCTGGGATTTTGGCATCGCTGTTGTGCTAGCGGGAATTATCGGCTCGAAGGTGCTATACATCCTGGTAGATTGGCGTACTTATGCCGAGCACCCGCGCGAGATTTTCAGCCTGGCAACTCTGCAGGCGGGTGGAGTTTTCTCCGGCGGACTAATCGCCGCATTTGCCGTCGCGGCCTGGTTCCTGCGCAAACACCGCATGCCCGCGCTGGCCACCTGCGACGCATTTTCGCCGGGACTGGCAATAGGCCACGCCATTGGTCGACTGGGATGCTTCGCGGCGGGCTGTTGCTGGGGTAAACCCACCCATCATTTCTGGGGCGTGACCTTCACCAATCCCCTTGCCAGCCAATTGGTCGGAACCCCGCTGAATCAGGCGCTCGAGCCTACCCAGCTATTCGAATCAGCGGCCGAGTTGGGCATCTTTGTTCTGCTGACCTGGCTCCTGCGGCACAAGAAGTTCGACGGGCAGGTGTTTGGCAGTTATCTATTCCTCTATGGGATCGCGCGTTTCTTTTTGGAGTTCCTGCGCGATGACCCGGGGCGCGGATCTGTTTTTGGCGGTGCCATGAGCACCACGCAATTAATTGCCATCGCGCTGGTGCTCGCTGGAGGCCTGATCTGGTATTTGCGACCCGCGCGCAAAGTGCTTATGGCCACGGCTACGCGCTGATTTTGGCGATCGCCGGGTATCCGCTTTATACTCTTGTCGGCTGGAACTCCTCGACCCTGCCTTCGCAGGCAGCCTTCCCGGCACCCACGCTCGAAATATGCGCTCGTCACAGGCACGAACCTTGCATGCCACCTCAGAGGACAAAGGCAGACGTCTCGATCAATTCCTTGTCTCCCAAATTTCTCAGACCAGCCGCGCCTGGATCCAGCAACTGATCGTGCAAGGTAAAGTTCTCGTCAACGGCACGCCCGTCAAAGCGTCTGCTCGCCTGCGTGGAAACGAGACAATTCAGATCACCGGAACCCTGGAGAAGCCGGCTCTGCGGGCCATCCCCGAACAGATCCCGCTCGACCTAGTCTTCGAAGACGATCAGCTTGCGGTAATTAACAAACCCGCGGGCATGATGGTGCATACGGGCGCCGGAGCCAGCCAGGCCGAACGCAATCGTGGGACTTTAGTGAATGCGCTCTTGGCGCGATTTGACACCCTCTCGGCCCTGGGAGGAGAGTTACGGCCAGGTATCGTTCATCGGTTGGACAAAGACACCAGTGGATTGATTGTAGTCGCCAAGACCGACCGCGCACATCGCAATTTGGCCAAGGAATTTTCCGAGCGTCGCGTACAAAAAAGCTACCTGGCGTTAGTACATGGATGGTTAGTGCAACACCGCGGGACCATCTCTTCTGCCATAAGCCGCGATCTTCTGCGTCGCAACCGCATGACTACACGTCGCGGCCAAGGCAGGGAGGCAATCACTCATTACCAGGTAGAACGCCGCATTCAATCGCGTTGGGGCAAATTTACCCTTCTCAGGCTGAGGATCGAGACGGGGAGGACCCACCAGATACGCGTGCATATGGCTTCGATCGGGCATCCGGTGGTGGGGGACACACTCTATGGAGCTCCACGTGAGTTAGTGAAGGCGCCCGA
>JAFAPG010000698.1 GCA_019247235.1 Acidobacteriota bacterium | reverse complement strand
GACGAAAAACGTCGGAGGCGAAATTGCAGTAGGTGCACTTGGTCCGGCAAAATGGAACGGAAATGTACAATCCGATGGACATCTGTATGATTATCCCATTTCGGCGATTGGCCTGTTGGCCAGAATGGATGAGCTCCAAACCTTCATGCTGACTCGCGTTGTGATCACGGGTATGGGTGTGGTCAGCCCAAACGGAATTGGCAAAGAAGCGTTTTGCCGTGCGGTGCTCCAGGGAACATCGGGCGTGAAATCGATTTCCCGCTTCGATTCTTCTCATCTCCCAGTACACATCGCTGGTGAGATTCGGGACTTTGAGGAACTTGACTGGATTGAGGCGCGAGAGCAGAAACACGTATCCCGCGTCGTGCCTCTCTGTCTGGCCGCCACCACCGAAGCCCTCGACGACTCAGGCCTGAATCTGACGGCCATGTCCATCGCCGAAAAGCGCGAAATTGGCATCATTCTCGGCACTGGGGGCGGAGCACAAGAGTTTTCCGAGCGACAGTATCGCTTATGGCACAGTGGCAAGGAAAAGCAAGTAAGCCTGTTCTGTATTCCCAGCGGAACCATGGGCACGATTCCGAGCGAGATCAGCATGCGCTTTGGACTGCGTGGCTACAGTCACGTGGTAACCGCCGGCTGCACTTCTTCAAGCGATGCTCTGGGTTACGCCTACCAACATATTCAAGCCGGAGTCCAGCCTATATTTGTTGCTGGCGGCGTCGATGCTCCGATTACCGAAGGAATTGTTAAAGGCTACACCCTGATTCGGGCGCTCACGCAGTCCTGGAACCATCAGCCAGAGCGCGCATCGCGTCCTTTTTCGGCCGACCGTGATGGATTTGTTCTAGCCGAGGGAGCGTGGATGTTTGTGCTTGAGGATTATGAGCACGCGCGAGCTCGAGGAGCGCGCATTTATACCGAGATCACCGGCTACGCCGCTACCTGTGAGGCCTATCACCGGGTTCGCATGAGCGACTCGCCTGAAGAACCAGCTCGCGCCATTGCCTTAGCCATGACTGAGGCCCGTCTTGCTCCGGTTGACATTCAATATGTCAGCCTGCATGGCACATCCACGGAGATGAACGATCGAGTGGAGACCAAGGCACTGAAGCTCGCCTTGGGAGCGCACGCCTATCAAATTCCCATGTCCGCTCTCAAATCGCAAATCGGTCATGCCCAAGGGGCTTGTGGCGCCGCCAGTGTGGCCGCCACCCTCATCGCTATGGAGCATGAGCAGATTCCTCCAACCATCAATCTTGAACAACCGGACCGGGAATGCGACCTCGATTACACTCCTAGGGCCGGACGCAGGGTTGCCATTGAGCATGCCATCCAAAACTGTGTTGGTTTTGGTTCAAAGAACTCAGCCTTGGTATTAAAAAAATTGGCCTGACGGCTACCCTCGATGCGTCATGCGCTTTCATCTTTCACCGTCATGATGCTGGGCTTGATCTCCGCCCCATCGCTGGGCATCCGGATGAGCGCCGAAACCCCGACCCCCAGCTTCTACACCTACCTGCTTCGGCTGGAGCACGCAAGCGCCGACAGTCACACCTGCAGTTTGCTAAAAAGCACTGGCGATTTTCATCTTGAAGTCGAGGGTGGAGATCAAACCCGAGTTTTCGAAGGACAGCTCAGCCCAAGCCAGTTGCTCAGTCTCGAGAAAGTCCTAAACGACCCAATGATGCAAAATCTGTCGCAGGAACAAATCGAGGAGCCTCTCATGTCCGAGGAGCGCGACACCTTCCAAATCGATATCTTTCGCAAGGATCACTGGCAGAACTTATTCTTTCGCTCGAATGAGAGCCAAGCCCGTTTTGAACACGCGCTTGCACCTCTGCGGCGATGGTTAGCTAGGGTCGAGAAGCTGCCTCACCGAGAGTTATCGGAGGATGAGGGTAAAAATAATTGTCTTCCACCGAAGAAACTGATCTTGAAGCGACGCGCCCCTTCTTTGACCGAGTCGCCTCACCGACCGGAAGCTTATTCTGCCGCGCCGATCCTGCTGCCACGAGCAACCAACGGCAAGTCTCTCTCTTCCTCGATGCTTTTAGGAATGCTATCGTTCCGCGTCTTGGGAAGCGGGGCACAGCAAAGCTGCGCATTGATCGCCAACGATGGACAGTACCGTTTTGAACACCGGGTTCAAGCGAGCGCCCGTA
>JAFAPG010000772.1 GCA_019247235.1 Acidobacteriota bacterium | reverse complement strand
TCGGGTGCGCGCCGAAGCCCTGTCTTTTTCTTTTGGCAACCCTTGCCAACGCAGGTCAAAAGAATAGTTCCCGCGGGGAATTGTCGAACGCGCTAGGCGAGCACTTCACAGCCGACCGTAGAACCTGCTAGTGACGGGTGATGAAGTCGTCGTCTCTGGTTGCGGCGGCGATACCGATGGCCACTCTGAGAGCAATATCAGCAGCGGCGGCCGGGGCCGGCAGAGACATCGGACTGTTCTCGATTGACCCTTCGTTCCAGATCGGTTTCCTTTCACTCGAACCCCGGGGCTCATTGGTCGCCGTACTCCAGGTAGCTTCCTCTTGATCCACGTCTGGGTTCGGGGTCAGGATGTTGCCGGGCCGACGACTATGATCCGTGTAGGTCAGGGTTTCAGCAAACTCAGGATCATACCGCAGCCGGGAAACATTCCCATCGCGGGCCGAGGTGAACTTTGCTGGCAGTGGTCGCCGGCGGCCGATCGATGCAGCACGTGCAGCTCGCTCTGCGCTTCGTCGCCAGGCACCCGGTCTATCGATGCCATCTACCTGCTTACCTTTCTCTGTATAGACCGCGATACTCAAAGAGAACAAGCCATATGCGCCGGCCAAGGCGATCAGGCTCACGACGCCAACTCGCAACCACTTTCGCCCAAACGAGCGCCGAGGAGGTGGCTCGAGTAGGATTCGGACACGGGTGGCCAAAAAGGATGCTGTCGTGGACACCCCAATGGTGTTGGTAGAGTAGCGATCAGCCAGGAACCACCATTTCGCCAAACCCATTAGGCACTCTGCATATCGCAGTCGTCGTTCGGGTTTCTTACCGCCCATCGCCTGGTCGCACGCCAGTTCCCTTTCTCGCCGCATGTGACGATGGGCTAGCCAGACCGCAGGATGAAAGAAGACTACCCGACACGCTATCCCCGCGAGTTGGTTCCACAGGTAATCGCGCCTTCGCACATGAATCAACTCGTGGAGTAAGACCTCGATCAGCTCCCTCCGTCTCAGGTGAGGGAGCAAATCACGCGGCAGAAGCACCCAAGCACGAAGCCAGCCCACCATCGATGGACAACGCAATTGCGGAACGAGAATGATCTGGCAAGATTGCACTTTCATCCTCGTTGCCAGGCGGCGAAATAGAAACGAGATTTCTGGGGAAGGCGGTTGGCCGCCACGCAGAAGGCTCTGCAGGAGAAATCGTCGATAACCCAATACCAACAAGAAAGCGACGGCGCCCCCAACATAGATTCCCAGCCCTCTTCTTGTCCAAAGACTGAGTTGAGAGGAGAAGGCTCCTTCAAGCCGATACGTCCAGCGCAGAGGACCTGCTGTCTGGTTGGGAACCAGCCCTGCGCTTTCCGCCACATGGAGTCCCAAGGGAAGCGCTAAGAACGCCAACCACTCGCAGAGTGCGACGAGGAGAAAGCCGCTCCACAACCACATCCGCACGCGCGCGCTTTCTACAAACCGGCAGAGAATTGCAGCCAGCAAGTAGGCACACGTAATCTGCAAAAAGTAGGTCAGCGCGCTGCTTACGATAGCGAGGGAGACATTGTCGGGCATAGGCATGCCTCACTTGGGTAGATTATTTACCGGCGCGGAAACGATGCGCCAGACGTTGACGGCGAATCAATTCCTCCAGGTCCCTCAGCTCGGTGGAATCGATTGGCTCCTCCTCTAGGAGATTGAGCAGGAGTTCGCTCCGCGAGCCACCAAAGTGTCTTTCAAGAAGCGTGCGGATCGAGAGCCGACCTATTCGGCTTCTCGCCACCAACGCCTGGTATATAAAGGCCCGACCACATACGCGATGGGTAACGAGCCTTTTCCGCTCCATAATTCGCAGCATGGTCTGAACCGTCTTGTAGTTGCGTCGGGGGCCTTGTTCGGCAGCTGCGATGATATCGTCTATGTTCCCTTCGCCGATACGCCACAAGATTTCTAGCAGTTTGTGCTCGCCAGGAGTAGGTAGCAATTGAGCTGTCAAGCGACTCACCATCGAGGAAAGTTTCCATCCGTCGCCATAATGTAAGAACCGTAAATTGTCGAACATATTAATTGGGGATGCACCCCAGAGCAAGCAGGACCGCAAGAAGAGCAAAAGCCACCGGTGCTGGACCTAGCTTCGCGTTCTTACAGAGAGATTCGGCCTCTTTGCTGAACTGTTCCGAATGCCCGAATGTGCTAGTCTTAAGCCTCTAAGACTTAGGGTAAGTGCGGTGGGTCGCTCTGATAGCGAGTCTTGAGTCGTTGCTTCGGAGCAAAAGCCGGAGTGGTAAAGAGCACCCGTTCGCTTTTTCGCCGGGCGGGCGGCAGACAGTCAGGAGACTAGGCGATGTGCGGGATTTTGGGGTATTCGCATTTCAGACGGCGGCGTCAGAGCGAAAGCTTTCGTACGGCGCTCGATTCGCTCCTGCATCGCGGGCCCGATCAGCAATCCTTTGTTGAACGTGAGGTCCTGTCCCTAGGCGCCGCTCGCCTACGCATCGTAGATCTTGATGGCGGCGACCAGCCGCTCATCAGCTCTGATGGCAATGTAGCGGTTGTCTTCAACGGTGAAATTTACAACCATGGCCACTTACGCAGCCAGCTCGCAGTCGAGGGCTTTACTTTTAATACGCGGTGCGATACCGAGCTGGTCTTGCAGGCCTTCCGGCGCTGGGGCAGCGACTGTTTCGCCCGTTTCCGCGGTATGTTTGCCGTGGCGATTTGGGTGGAATCGGAAGGTCGTTTACTTTTGGCCCGCGACTCAATTGGAATCAAGCCGCTCTACTACCGCTTGGAGGATGGGGAAATTTACTTTGGTTCAGAATTAAAGTGCATCCTAGCCTATCCCAATACTCGACGGCAAATTTCACTCTCCGGATTGAATTGCTTTCTTGCCTTGAATTATCTCCCCGGACCTCTGACCTTGGTTGAGAACATCGTAAAACTGATGCCCGGACACTTGCTCGAGTGGCGCCCCGGCAGCGCTAGCGTCCGCTCCTTTGCTCCTGCGCTCCCCCACCCCCACCCGGTGCGCTCGCTGGAAAATGCTTGTGAAGAACTGGATAGGCTACTGACCGCCGCCGTGCGCGAGCAACTGGTGGCCGACGTGCCGGTGGGGATCTGGCTGAGCGGAGGTCTAGATTCCTCCACCATCTTGTACTATGCCGCCCAGAACTCCTCCCGGCCGATACGGACTTTCTCTATCACCTTCGAAGGCCGCTCCTTCGATGAGAGTCGCTACCTGCGCGAAGTCAGTCACAAGTTTGGCGGCGCGCACTCGGAGTTTGATCTGAACACCAATGCCGATTTGGTGGGCGCGGTCGAACAGATCGCCTACTATTCGGATGAGCCAAGCGCTGATGCCGGCGCCTTGCCACTTTGGTTTCTCGCCAACCTGACTGCCCAGCAGGTCACCGTAGTTCTCTCCGGGGAGGGATCGGACGAACTATTTGCCGGGTATCTGACCTACCAGGCGGATCGTTATCATGCTCTCGCCGCCGTCGTACCGCTTTGGCTGCGTAAGGCGTTGTTCTGGTCCTCGCTTAGGCTGCCAGTCTCCGATGACAAGATTGGCTGGGAATACAAGTGCAAACGCTTTCTTCAAGGTTCCCTGCTCCGACCAGAACAGGCTCACGTGTTTTGGAATGGAAGCTTCTCGGAACAGGAGAAGAGAGGATTGTTTCGCTTTGCCGACGGAGCCCCATTGTCCTCACTTTTGGCGGCCATGAACTCCGCCCAGGGACTGGAGCGGTATCTACGATTCGATCAGAAATATTATCTGCCTGATGACATTCTGTACAAAGTCGATCGGATGAGCATGGCCCATTCCCTCGAAGCACGGCCTCCATTCTTGGATCCACGAATAGTGGATTTCGCCTCCCGGCTGCCAGAACGTTTCAAGCTACACGGTTCCCAATCCAAGTATGTTCTGCGAAGTTTGATGCGGGAGAAGTTGCCGGTCTCAGTATTGCGCCGCCCCAAGATTGGTTTCGACGTTCCTATCCATGACTGGTTGCGTGGAGCGCTGCGCCCCTTTCTGCTCGACACTTTATCGGAACCTGCCGTCCAAGCCACGCAGTTGTTCTATTGGCCTGGCGTGAAGCGCATCATCGATCAGCATTTAGCGCGCAAACGAAACTGGGGTTATCAGCTATGGGGATTAATGACACTACTGATCTGGATGGAGCGGTGGGGTGTCGGATTGGCCGCGC
>JAFAPG010000574.1 GCA_019247235.1 Acidobacteriota bacterium | reverse complement strand
TGAAGTTTTTGGCGTGGTACGCCGCTTCCGCGATCGTATCTATCCCAACGCCACCGCAACTACCCCTTCGGCGGCAGGTGCAGTCAACTTCTCTAAAAACACGGTTGGAGTGGGAGCCAACGCACGCGTTTCGCTGTTTAAGAAACACCTTGACGCGGGCGCGCACTACTTCGGTGGGGACGGTATGGGTCGCTACGGGGCAGCGGGTCTGTCTGATGTGACGGTAAATGCCGATGGAACCCTCGCACTCCTGAAGAGTCATCAGGCGCTTGGTACCCTGGAATATCACGGTACCAAACTAGACGTTTTTCTAAACGGCGGTATGGAATTTGTGGGAAGGCATGTTTCATTCAATTCGAAAGGCCAGACTGTCGGATACGGATCTCCCACGGCAAACAATAGTGGTTGTTATACAGAAACCGTACCAGGAACCCCTCCTGCCACGGGCACGTTTCCGGTCTCCTCCAGTGGTTTTCTGCCCGGTGGTCTAGCAAACTGCAGTGCCACTACTCGGAACATCATTGAGGGTTCCATCGGGTTCTTCTATCGCTTCTACAAAGGCCCGAAAGGCACCGTGCAGTGGGGTCCGCAATATTCCTATCTGGTTCGCAATACCTGGTCCGGAACCGCTGGTCCGAGTCGGCTAGGTCAACCAGCGGGCATCGAGAACATGTTCTTGACCCAGTTCCGGTATATTCTTCCCTAGTTTCTTCCTAACCTCTGGGCGGCCTCGACGTGACGATCTCACATCGATGCCGCTCGGTACCCCTATCTGCCGCTGAGAAGCAAGCTTTCTGACAAGCCCGCGATTGATATTCTGCTTTCGAAACAACGTACTCAAAAATTATGCGATCACACTCCGCCTTGCTGACCAACTCGGGTGTGTGCGGTTGGATGGCGGTTGCACGCTAGCTCTCGGCTAAGTTGAGACTTTCCAGAACGCAATTCCGAGGAGCACTAAATTAACGTTTAGAAGTAAACCCCTGCTGCTCAATGCTTAGGTCGAGAGTCAAGGCGCGAAAGCGATCGAGCACACAGCCGTATCCGATTCGAGAACAACAGCAGTCTGTTTAGCTCGGCCGACACGGCATCCACGCGCCTGCGCGAGCGTGACCCCAAAGTAAGGAGGTCTTATAAGCACAGCAATCAGGTCTTCGGCGACCAAGTCAGGAAGCATCCTTGAGCCAAACCTCGACCCGCCGGTTCTTTTCCCTGCCATCGTTCGTATCGTTTGAAGCAACCGGAAGATCGGATCCGAAACCATCGACCACCGAGGGGTTCAGTCCTCGCCGTTCGAACTCCTCGCGCACCTTCTTTGCCCGCTCACGCGAGAGCTGTATATTCGAATTGCGACCACCGATATTATCGGCAAAACCAAGCAACAGGATGTTCTCACTGCGATAGCGGAAATCGCTGAAGAAGGCAGCCATTCGTTGCAGGTCAACTGCTGCTTTATTGTCCAGGTCAGAGTTACCGGAACGGAAACGAAAGTCGAGCGAAAGCCGCTTTGCACCTTGAACCAGTGTTCGGTAAGGCCCGGGAGCGTTGTCGGGAACCGCAGCCTCTTCCAGCCGAATGTTTTGGGAGACAAACCCTGCCACGGCCACGATATCCTGCCCCGGCTGCGAAAGAGCGAACTCGATAAATGCTCGCGCGAATTTATTCTGGGTTTTGTCGGCGGTGTACAAATACAGCCGTCGAGAAAGAGCATAGTCCTCGGTGGCGACGGTTAAAAGGTTCGGGAGGAGCGGCTGGGTGCCGGATGTGGCGATGGCAAGAGCTTTCGCACTATGGATGTAGGGCAAACCGATGAAGCCGATGCCATGAACATCCTCGGCCACCGCGTCCGATAGGAGATTGCTATCCTCAAATCTCTTGGCGGTACTCACTAACCGGTTGCCGCCCAGAATGAGCGTCTTAAAAGTATCGTATGTTCCGGACTTGTCGTCGCGAGAATAAACCGCGATTGGTCCTGGCTGACCACCGACTTGTGACCAATCAAGCACGGCACCAGAGAAGATTTCTGCGAGTTGATCGATTCGGATAGACTGCAGAGGATTCGCAGAGTTCACGATGATGGCCACGCCATCGAGACCCACAACATGCTCAGACGCTACCGAGGTCATGTCTCCCAGCGAGGACAGTGCACCGACCTCATCCGATTTGATTTTCCGCGAGGCTGCGCCGATATCACAGCTCCCCTCGCGCAAACCGGTAAATGCCGTGGCCGAACCATGGGCGGCGATGGTTATCGTCGAAGCAGAGCGTGCGCCAGGTAATTTCCCGCTCACATTCTTTTCTTCTGGGCTCGATCCTGGCCGGCTCTCGATGTCGCTAGCTCCCAGCTGCTTCAGAAACCCCTCGGCCAGCGCCGGCCCCAAGCTTGAGCCAATGGTATTCGAACCGGCAATGCGAAGTATGATGTTGCCGCTGGTTCCGGCGAGAGCCGTTCGCGGACTGCCCGTTGTCCATCGCCAAGCGAGAAGACTGAGAAACACGATCTGGAAGGTGAGAAAGGCGAGAAATCCCGCGGGAAAGCGTTCCGTGAAGGCAAGCGCTCTAAGGCCGCTCCCACAGCCAGGACACTCGAATGGATCGGCGTCGGGAATATCAAGAATCTTCCTGCCGGCTGCCGTGGAGCAGCGTTCGAAGTTGTGACATGTGCCCCGTCTCATGAGGGTTTCCTTCGGTGCCACGAAGTATTCATGCGCTCCCCCGATTTTTGTACAAGAGAATTCGGCTGCGGCCGCAGAAAGAGTGCAGCCCCATAAAAAATGTGAATTCCTGCGGTTCTACCGCTGATACCACCAGAACAGTATCCCCACATCCAGCAGAAGAAAACCTATGACGATCGCGATCTGATAGGGACGAAGATAAAAAGCCTCGAGCCACCTGCTTCGCCGTTCTTCCCTGGCGGTCGTCATGGGAACGACAACCGGGGTTTTGCCCGGTGCCGGGGCATCCTGGTTATTGAGCAGGCTCTCTTTCTTAGCCGTTTGCGACCAAAATTCTGCAAGCAGCGATGCCAACTTTTTCAGGATAGCCGCCTGCGCATCCTGGAAAGCATACGTCCGCGATGAAAACGCCTCGAGGAGCCCGATAACGAGAGAGCCATCGAAGACAGGCACGGCCACGACAGAACGGATTCCTAGGCGACGGCAGACTTCGGCATCCACCCGTGAGTCCGTATCCGTATCTGTGCAGGTCAATGCCATTGCCTGGCGTATACACTCACCAGAAATTCCCGCGCGACTGTTCATTGGCGTGCCGAGAGCGGGTCCGAGTAGCCCGCTTCTCGCGGCGCAAGTGATGGTCTCTTGACGACGGAGTGCAACTACGGCTGAATCTGCCTGCGTGAGCTGGCAGGCGTGATCCGTGATCTGGTTGAGGAAAGCGTCCGCATTGAGGGTTGCACTTTGTAGTTTCCCCTTCAGCTCAGTGATGAGGGCTTCAATATCAGAGGCAGTATCGCCCCCAATGCTCTTCGAAACATCTATACCTGTAGTGAAAGATTCTGGAACGTAACTTGAGTTCTGCAAGCTAGAGGAAGCCGCCATCACACCAACCTGATAGATCGATTGCCGATCGAAGAAAAATCCTCTTTTAAGTTTTGCGAGTGGTTGAACTATATCACAGCTTGGCGACAGGGAAGCCTGTGATTCCCACAGGTTGCATTTTTTCGCCAAAACGGCAAACGCAATCGAAAATCTATAATGTTCCGGCAGCTTGCGCCAGCAAGTTGGGCTATGTTAATTCGCCGACCGCGGTCCTTTCCTAGCGCTAACAAGGCAACGAAGGCTTACGAGAAGGACCCTCTTTCGGCCTCCGCGCAAGGCATCAGGAGCGCTGGTGGCCGTTTTCGATGGCGACGACACGAGAATTCTGCAGCGGGCAGAATTGGATCAAACCGCCATAGCTTCCCCTGAGGGCAGATACTTGACGGGCTTTTCGTGCAGCAATAACTCGGTGGCTTGTACCCGGGGGTGGCTATGAAACCACGTTTGCACAATGTCGTCGGCCAGGAAGTTGGCAATCGACAGAAGCGACATGCCTTGATGATGTGCCATCCAGCAGCGCACCACCTCGCAGTGGTGACGCCAACGGTTGGCTCGGGAAGAGCTGAAATCGACAGATTCATAGAAACCATAGGCGCCAAACCAGCCCTCATGAGCCATGCGCCGCAAATTATCCAGCGCCGGTTTGGGCGAAGTGGTAAGGGCGAGGAAGGTCGAATAGGGGGAAATCACCAAGGCTTCCACTTCGCCGTGGTGCAAGGCGAGCTGTGGTATGCCAAAGGCGTAGTACTGATAATTTCCCGCAGGGTCGCGCTTGGCGTAGGCAGATTCGGAAATACCCCAGGGAACCCGTTTGGCGCCAGCGAATTCTTGTTGCGCAACCACTGCGGCGTGACGCGAGCGGTCGAGGAGCGTACCGCTGTAGGTGCGCATCCATATCGCCGGCATTAGGTACTCAAACATGGTGCCTGTCCAGGAAAGCAGTACCGGACGGCTATGATCGGCGGTATGAGTACGAGCCAACAGAAACCAGGTCTCCTGAGGAATGTCGTCTTTGGCCACGGCAATGAAGTTGGCGATGCGGGCCTCGGATGCCAATAAGTCATAGCAGGCAGAATGCACTTCTTGCCTCTCTCCTTCAAAGCCAATGGACAATAACTTTCGACGTGGATTCCACAAGAAAGCGAATTCCATTTGCTCCGCCATTCGCGACACATCGGCAGCCATGGCCTGCAGTTCCTGAATGAGGCGTGCCACATCCATGCGCGCTCCAGAAACCAGAGAAATGAGACGGCGTACCAGCGTAACGTAGGCTTCGTCGCGCTGCTCGCGCGTTGCCGATTCCAGCGAACTCTCAAGACGCACGGCCAGCTTGGCCAGCACCTGGGGTAGGTCCTTAAGTGCCACATTGGCAGGCGGAAGCTTGAGCTCGGAGACGGCTCTGAGCGCAGCAAAGTCCTGCATCATCCAGGGCATAAAGCGCACAATCGTTTGCCGCAGCTGATGCAGGCGATGCCCCGCCTGTTCACCAAACCACTTCACATCGGCAGCGTGCTTCGATTCGCTCTCCCGGGTGGCGACGCGTTCGAGCGCCGAAGCCGGGAAACGCAGTAAGGTGTTGATCCAATCGTCGCCCTTCGATCTTTTTTCGAGTTTGGTGAATAAGCGTCGGGGGAACACGCGCAAGTCAGTCAGGATACGCAGGTGATCGAGGAAGCCTTCGGCCAATTCTTGTCGCAGAATCGGCGAGGCCAGCACGTGGTCCAAGCCTTGCTCGAGCGTCCACAGGGAGGCGACCAGGTTGCCGCTATCCACAGAGGAAACAAACAGAGGAGGCAAAGGAAGAAGACTCCGCGTGTCATACCAGTTGTAAATGTGCCCGCGATGACGCTTCATGCGGCGCATAGTGGCCAAGGTTTTTGCCGTGAGTTCGGCCATTTCTGCCACCGTAAGATAGCCAAACTCACAGGCGACTTGGCGAGCATTTAGCAAAAAGCCGAGGTTGGTCGGTGAAATTCGCGCGGCCACCACGTAAGGCTCTTCCTGGACGTTATCGGGAATGAGCCAATTGTGTTCTTCGGTGCTGAACTCGGCAAAGTATCGCCAGGTGCGGATGGCGGCCCGCCGCATGAAAAGCCGATCCTTTTCTGAGGCCTCGGTGCGGGAGGGTTGTGGGGGGCTATCCAGCCACAAGGAGACGGGTTTGCTGCACGCCCAAAGCAAAAGGATCGGCAGCGCCGAAGCCAGGCCGGACGGATGAGCGAGGAAAACGAGAAGGCCGAGAACGATTGCGATCACCGGCATCCAGTTGAGATACATATCGACTGGCGTTCTCCTGATCCCACCCAATTCGGCTTCAGCCGCCGTTTCCCATTCGAGCAGCCGCTGACGCGTGAACAGGCGGCGGACCAGGGTGCGCACCACGGCATCGAGCGAGACCAGGGTCTGATGGGGCAGAAATATAAGAGTCAGCAGTACGCTGATATTGGTGGTAAACAGCGAAGACACCGCTTCTCGGGCGACGCTCAGTTTTCGCTCCGCCACCGAGCGAACCAGGGTAAAGAAGAATTCGAACCAGACGGGCACGAACAAGATGCTGGTTGTGGCCAGCGTCCAAGCGCGGGGCGAACCCGGCAGGACAAGCCAGCCGAGGACAAACAGCAGGAAGGTTGCCGGCTCGACCAGGCTGCGGCGAAGATTGTCGAAAATCTTCCACTGGGAAACCAGTGAGATCGGGTTTGCCACCCGGTGACCGGTTTCGTCCGGAACACGAGAGAATAGCCAGCTGGTGATCTGCCAATCCCCACGTAACCAACGGTGCTTGCGTCGATTGTAGGCGCTGTAGTGGGAGGGATAGTCTTCAATGACCTCGGTATCAGTGACCAGACCGGCGCGCGCATAGGCTCCTTCGATCAAGTCATGACTGAGCAATGCGTTTTGCGGGAAACGGCGATCGAGCACGCGATGGACCGTTTCCACCTCATAAATTCCTTTGCCCGCGAAAATCCCTTCTCCATACAGGTCTTGATACACGTCCGATACGGCTCGCGTGTAGATGTCGAACCCCGTCTGACCCGAGTAAATATTGGCCAAACGGGAGCGGGCGGCGCTCTGAACACTGACTCGCACCCGGGGCTGGAGAACCCCATAACCGGCGACCACGATGTTTTTCTCAGGATCGATAATGGCCTGGTTTAGGGGGTGAGCCAGGGTGCCGATCAGGCGCTGGGCTGAGCCTCGCGGCAGCTCGGTGTCGGCGTCGAGCGTCAGGACAAAACGGATTTTGGTCAAAACTGAGAGATCACCAGCCTTGACGGGGAAGCTGTCATAGTTGCTGGTCAGAAGCTTATTGAGATCCATCAGTTTTCCTCGCTTGCGCTCCCAACCCATCCACACCTTTTCCCGCGGGTTATAGACGCGATGGCGATGCAAAAGCAGGAACGATCCGGATTGCTGTCCTGCGTATTTCTCGTTCAGTTGTTTGATCAGTTCCGCGCATAGATCAACCAACGGATCATCCTCTCTCGCCGGTACCGGAGAGTCCGCGAGATCGCTTAGCAAGGCAAAATGCAGATTAGGATCATGGTTTCCTAAGTACCTCACTTCCAGATCCTGAACCAGATGGCGCACCTGCTTCTCATTCAAGAGCAGCGCTGGAACCGCAACCAAGCTGGTGCACTCTGGCGGGATGAGCTTCGAGAAATTGAGCTTGGGCAGAATCTGCGGCCGCAAGAGCGCGGTGGTGAGATAGTTCATGATCTGCACGGCGGCTTGCGAACAGGGCAACAAGAGCACCAGCATAGAGAACAGGATCAACCCAGGAGGGGTGAACCGGCTGGTCAGCAACAACACGATGGCGGACATGATGACGAAGGTCAAGATTTCAATGCCGGGCAGATAAAACTCATCGGGATGATTGCGGAGAAAGCCCCGTACCTTATGAGCCAGGGTTGGGCGAAAGCCCACCCGTGCTCTCAGCTCGGCACCACCTTCACCTACCAGGTAGTAACCGATGTGTGATTCGCGCGCCCGAAGGCGGGGATCTTCCGCCTTACGCTCGGCCGCAGCTCGCGCTAGAGTGAGCGCTTCAAAGGCGACCTCGATTTCAGTGAGATCGGTGCGTTCGGCGATCTTAACCAGCCGTTCGCGGTAAAAATTGCGGCTCTCGAAGTCCATATTGGCATACGCCCCGGCGGGATCCTCGCGCAACACTCGCTCAAAGGCGATCTGCGGCTCCAGCACCTCCTTCCAATGCACTTGATTGATCTCGCGCAGGCTGCGCACGCACACGCCAATCGAGGCCGCTTCCGATTGCTCAAAAAATTTTCGCGCACGAATTGCAACTTGCTCGAGCAGCACCAACTCCATGGCCGGCAGAAGCGCCCAAAGTTCGCGGAATTTGAGCGGGGTCGTCTTCTGGAATGAGTCCAGATAAGCCAGGAAGGAGACTTCGCTGAAATCAAAATCCACGGCATGCAAATAGGTTTCCGCCAGCCCAGCTGCCCGCGGAATGGTGATCCCTTTGGGGGTGCGGACCTGAGGCAGGCGGCGCAGCAGCTTAAAGGCGTTTCGCGTGTTCCACAGCTCGGCCCACAGTAATGGCAGGTTATCGCGCAACCAGCGCAGGTCTTCAGCATCTTGTTCGCTGCGCTGGCTGCGCCCAGCTTTTTCGAGCGCAGGACCAAGGCCGGCGGCCATGGCCCGCCAGCGCGCGGAAAAGAAATCCGACTGGTGAACGCTTGGATTCCAAGCCAGAAGTTTGGTCAGCTCTTCCGCATTGCGCCGCAACAGGTCGAGATCCGGGGCAGGTTTAGCTTCCTGGGGTACTCGCTCGGCGACGTTCTCGATGAGTTCGATGTGGGTGTTTTCCGGCATGCGGTCCTGTGTGCCCAACTGCTACATTAGCGGTAACTAGCGGCCTGCAGCTCAAACAACTCTGCGTAGCGACCACCCATGCGGGTGAGCGTCTCGTGAGTGCCCTCTTCGGCGATTTGCCCACTTTCGAGCACCACAATGCGATCCGCCATACGCACGGTGGAGAAGCGGTGGGAGATGAATAGCGCCATCTTACCCGCGGTGAGCTCCGAGAAGCGTTGGAATACTTGGTATTCGCTGCGCGCATCGAGTGCGGCCGTGGGCTCATCGAGAATCAACAATTGCGCATCCCGCAGATAAGCGCGGGCAAGAGCGAGCTTCTGCCATTCCCCCCCGGATAGGTCGACGCCTCCTTCAAAGCGCCGACCCAGGATCTGCTCATAGGCGGCAGGAAGCCTTTGAATCACCTCATCGGCCAAGCTTTTGTGGGCTGCGGTTTCAATTGCCTGTAGATCGCCCAGGTCCTCGATCTTACCGACCGCGATATTTTCTCGCGCTTTCATCTCGTAACGCATGAAATCCTGAAAGATAACACCAATCTCCCGATAAAGGTCTGCGAGATCGTACTCACGAAGATCAACACCGTCGAGCAGAATCTGTCCTTCGCTAGGATCGTACAACCTGGTGATGAGCTTAACGATGGTGGTCTTGCCCTGACCGTTCTCTCCAATCAAGGCTACCCGCTCGCCGCGCTCAAGCTGGAAATTGAGCCCATTGAGCACCAATCGCTCAGTGCCGGGATAAACAAAGGACACATTGCGGAATTCAAATCCTTGTTGGATGGGTCGGGGCGCAGGAATTGCGTTGGCCTTTGAGCAGATGCTGGGCTTCATATCGAAAAAGGCCAGCAGATCGGTAAGGAACAAGGCTTGATCGGCGATTCCGGAAAGCGTCGATAGTACCTGCTGAATGTTGCTGCTGGCATTCAGAATGGCGGAAGTGAGAAAGTAAAAGGTACCGATGGTCCAGCTGCCAATCAGCGTACGCCAGATCACGTAGGCGTAAGCCCCATAATAGCCGCCCGAGCTGATGACCGACAGAATGGATCCAATACCCAGTCGTTTGCGCGCTAGATCTACGTCTTGTTCATAGACGAGGTCAGAAAGTTTGGCGAAACGTTCAGTGAAGAACGCGCTTAGATTGAAAAGCTTCAGCTCCTTGGCGGCTTCCTTGGTCGCTCCCGCCTGACGCAAGTAGTCGAGTTGCCGTTTGATCGGGGTCTGGCGAAAGTTCTTGGCATAACCGAGAAAGGCAAAGTGGGTCTCGCCGATGAAGGCAGGGAGAACCGCGGCAACGAGGAGCAACATAAGCCAGGGGGAATAGAGCATTACCGCCACAGACCAGCCAAGGGCGGTGATCAGCTGCAACTCCAGCCGGCCGATGGATTGAATCATTACCAAGCGATCGGTGGCCTGCACTCGCGCCCTCTCCAGCCGGTCGTAAAACACCGGGTCTTCGTAGGCCGTCAGATCTAGCTCTGAGGCGTGCTTCATGACTTGAATGCTTACGTGGCGGGTGTACTTGTTGGCGAGCAGGGCGTCGCAGTAATCGATAATCCGGGTCACCAGGCCGCTGGCGACCGCCAAGCCGAATTCGGCAAGAACCAGCCACCAGAGCCGCGCGGGTACCGTTCCACCCTGCTTAAAGTGCTGTTCCAGGATATCGATGATCAGCTTAGGAATGTAACCGATGGCCACGGGCAGGAGCGCGGCCACAAGGCGTGACACGATGCCGAAGGTGACCACGCCAGGGCCAGACTGCCACACGATTTTTAAGATCGGGGGTACGTTGCGCAGCGCCGAGAGACGCTCTTCCCAACTCGTCCAGAAGTTTTCCTGTTGTGGCATGTAGCGGAGACCTGGTCTTGAAAAGCTGCCGCGCTCGCTCAGCACCAGAGATGCCGAAAGCTCGCGCTTAGGTTTTACAGGGGCATCGCCATTGTCGCCAACGATTCCGACCGCAGCCTCACATTATAGCTGGGCCCTCCTTTGGCACCGCGGCAAGCCCGGTTAGGGGCTTTCTCTTATTACTAGGGTTATACGCCGGCTGCAGATTGCTTTGACCGCCACCCAGGGAGGAGACAACATCGATCAGAGCGGTTTATTTCACCGGCAGAGCGTCGGTTCGAGCAAAAAATTCTCGACTGGGTGAAAAAATGGACTTTGACCTGAGTCGCTTATTGTCTCTGAACAGCAACTCTGCTCATAATGAACGTACCAATCTGTATT
Source organism: Acidobacteriota bacterium (assembly GCA_019247235.1). Taxonomy (GTDB): domain Bacteria; phylum Acidobacteriota; class Terriglobia; order Terriglobales; family Acidobacteriaceae; genus Gp1-AA145. The sequence continues at coordinate 10,616 of JAFAPG010000574.1, read as the reverse complement.
GATGTTTTCGACCCGTCGTCAATTCCTTCGCGTCGCTTTGACTGGGGCTGCGGCTCTTCCGATCCTGCGGAAGGGGGCAGCTTCCGAAGTCTCCACCCACCTCGACCCGCAAGCGAGCGAGCTAGGCCTGCTCGACGAAGTGGAGCGCGCGGCTTTTAACTTCTTCTGGAACGAAGCAAATGCCACCACCGGTTTGATCCTCGACCGAGTGCGTGCCGATGGCGGAGGCGTGCGAGGCAAAGCCAGCATGGCAGCGACCGGTTTTGGTCTTACCGCCCTGGCCATCGGCCATCAGCGGCAGTACGGGCCGCGACCCGAGATCGAACGCCGGGTCGCCCAAACGCTTCATTTTCTGCTTGGCCAAGCGCCCCACGAGCACGGTTTTCTCTACCACTTTGTGGACGAAAGCAGCGGTGCCCGATACAAGCTTTCCGAATTCTCCCCTATCGATACCGCCATCCTGCTGTGCGGTGCACTCACCTGCCGCCAGCACTTCTCGAGCCCGGAGATCGCTCGCGCTGCCACCGAGCTTTACCAACGTGTGGACTGGCCTTGGATGTTGAACGGAGGACAAACTCTTTCTCTCGACTGGAAACCAGAGCACGGTTTCAGCCGCTTTCGCTGGGACTCCTATTGTGAGTTGATGATGATGTATCTATTGGCGATGGCCTCCCCCACACATCCCATTCCGCCCGAGTGTTGGCGAGCTATTCGGCGTCCTAAAATGGTCTATCGCGGACATCAGTATATCTCCAGCCCTGCCCCGCTTTTTGTGCATCAGTTTTCTCACGCCTGGTTCGACTTTCGCGACAAACACGACGAATATGCGAACTATTTTGACAACTCTGTACTCGCCTGCCGCGCGCATCGCGAGTTTTGTCAGGAGTTGGGCAATCGGTTTCCCTGTTATTCCGGAGATGTTTGGGGCATCACCGCCTCTGATTCAACCCTGGGATACGTGGCCTGGGGTGGTCCCCCTATTATCGGACCGATTGATGGCAGTCTGGTCCCGGCGGCGGCCGCCGGTTCACTCCCATTTTTGTTCAGCGAGTCAATGACCGTCCTACGCAATCTTCGGCGCTACTATGGAAGCCAGATTTGGAAAAAATATGGCTTTGTCGACGCCTTTAATCCGCTGACCGGCTGGATCAGCAAAGATGTGCTGGGTATCGATGTAGGTATCACCATGCTGATGGCCGAAAATGCGAGATCTCAGTTTGTGTGGAATACATTTATGCGCAATCCCGAGGCTACTCTGGCGATGGAACAGGCCGGATTTTTGCCCGACGGATTTGAAGTCCCCAGCATGGCAGCCTCACCCCGCGTGCTACGCCCGTCTCCTCCACAACAGTCCTAGGACGAGAGAAGCATCTCATTTTTTGTCTTTGGCAGGAACTGAGAAGCCGGCACTTCTATGGGCGTCCTGAGGGCTGCGCCTGGGGGCGGGAATGGGCGAGCCGAGGCAATAAGCAGGCGGGTTCCTAGTCGAACATAGGAAGCGCGACGCAGGGCTGGACCAGAAATTCCATCTTATTGATGTGGCTGAGAGCCTCTTTGACCTGGGAAGCGGAGCAGGGTTCAAGGGTAATGACAAAAGGTAGCCTGCTCTTGGGGAAGCCCGGCCTTTGGAAGACGGAATCGATGTTGATACCAGCGCGGCAGAGGATCAGCGCTAGGGAGGCGATAATTCCCGGTTCGTCTCGTACCACAAAGCGTAGATAATGGCGCGCGGTGAAATCGGCGCTTACCGCCAAATGTTGAACTCCATCATCATCGAGCGCCACGCCATTGGCCTGGCGCGAGCGCAAGATGGAGACCAGATCTGAGACCACGGCAACGGCCGTAGGGTTGCCGCCAGCACCGTGTCCGGCAAATACGGTTTCTCCGCCAAATCTTCCGGTTGCCATCACCAGGTTTTGCCCGCCCTCGAGACCGGCCAAGGGTGAAGCCTTGGCAACCAGCATGGGCTCGACGGCGGCGAGCAACGTGTCAGCGGTCTTCCGTGCCCGGGAAACTTGGCGGATGGTCGAGCCCAGCAGCTCGGCGTAGTCAAAATCAACGGGTTCTAGCAGGGAAATCGAGCGCGCCAGGATATCCGAATGTTTGACGGCAACGCGCAGTCCAGTAAGGGTAAGAATGGCCAACTTAGCTCGCGCGTCCAGACCGTCAATGTCCTCGCGGGGGTCAGCTTCGGCGTACCCAAGCTTCTGGGCTTCGTGAAGAGCTTCTTCGAAGCTTACGCGAGAGCTCTCAATGCGCGTGAGAATGTAGTTGCAGGTCCCGTTCAGAATGCCGCAGAGCTCAACCAGCTCGTCGCCTGCCAATCCGTCTTCGAGCCCGGAGATGACCGGTATTCCGCCAGCTACGGAGGCACCGAATGCAATGTGCTGTCGGTGTTGTCGCGCCAAACCTACAAGTTCTGGCCCCTGACGGGCGATCAGTTGTTTGTTGGCCGTGACCACGGATTTCCCTGAGCGTAAAGCCCGGTGGACCCAATCGCCGGCCGGATCCAGGCCACCGATCAGTTCGACCACGATATCAACATTCGAGGAAAGAACCTGATCAATATTGTCGGTCCAGCGAACCGTGTCTGGTATCCAGGAGACCCGCTTGCGCTCGATATTGCGGTTGGCAATGAACCCTAGCTTGAGTCCAGTAATCGGACGCTCGATCAGAATGCGCGCCACTGAGCTCCCGACCGTACCGAAACCAATAATTGCGACCTCGAGAGTTTTTACCAAGCGTGGAGAAGTCGGAAGCTCTGAGGAATCGGATGCGAGATGGGTTAGCGTTTTCACGTTTGCCGATGGATAGACTTTAGGAGGCGCCAGCGACGCTTTTTGTTTGCGCCAGGACTTCCGTTTCTTGCTCTCGGAAAGAGCGCGCTTCGAGTTCTTTAACCCCACTTCCATTCATCCGCTCTGGCAGAGGAACCTTGCTCTTGCGGGCGCGAGTGCGCTTGGCTGGTCTGGCCGAGGGGAAGAAGTGCTCATGCAGGGCGCGAACCGCTCGCGGCACGTCGCTCTGTTTAACGACGAAACTGATGTTAATTTCGGAAGCGCCCTGGGAAATCATGCGCACGTTTACCCCCGCTCGCGCCACGGTATTAAATACGCTGGCGGCGATTCCAGGTTTTCCGTGAATATCTTCTCCTACCAGGCAGATGATCGCTTGTTCATTTTCGCAAGTGACGTCGGCGATACGCGCAAGATCATTAAGCAATGCCGGGGGCAGGCGCTTGGTCTCCATCGTGAACGACAGGCTGACCTCGGAAATGGCGACGATGTCAACCGATGCGCCATGCCGATCCATGGCTTCAAATACCGAGCGCAAGAAGCCGTGCACCATGACACCGCGTGAGGCCACCACGTTGACGATGCTGATAGAGCTTTTGGCCGTGATGGCACGAAAAACGTCTCGACTAGGGGGCGCTTGGGCGGTGATTTCTGTCCCCGTGCTCTTCAGGTTGCGCGAGTTCAATACGTAAACCGGAATGTCTTGGTGAATGGCGGGCAACAGCGTAGCCGGATGGAGCACCTTGGCGCCGAAGTAAGCTAGCTCGGCGGCTTCGTTGAAGCTGATGCGTCGGATGGTTTTGGCGTCTCCACACAGACGTGGGTCGGTGGTCATCATGCCCTCGACGTCGGTCCAGATCTCGATGCGAGTGGCTTCGAGCGCCGCGCCGATAATGGCGGCAGAATAGTCCGAACCGCCGCGTCCAAGAGTCGTAGGCACCCCCTCGGCAGTCGAGCCGATAAAGCCACCCATGACAGGAATCCGCTTTTTGTGCACTAGCGGGGAAATCTTCTTTTTGCATCGTGACCGAGTGGCCAACATTTGCGGCACCGCACGTGTGTAGGTGGCATCGGTGATCAGGCACTGGCGTGAGTCGATCCAGGAGGCGTTCAGGCGGCGCACTACGAAGGCATCGGCGACCAGCAGGCTCGAAAGCAGCTCTCCGAATGAGAGCAGGTAATCGCTGCCCCGAGGTGTAAGCTCGCGGACTGCGGCCAGCCCGCGTAGAAAATTGTTCAGTTCCGAGAAGTGCACCTCTAAACGGGGGGCGACAGCCGCCCCGCGCTTGGTTCCAAGCAATTCCTGGGCAGTCGCAAGATGTCGTTGGCGTAAGCAGGAGAGCAGGTCTAGCGCCCCTGCGGCCTCTCCCGCGGCCGCGCGCTGTCCCATCTCAACCAGCTGGTCGGTGACTTTGGCCATGGCGCTGACCACAACTACAGGAGACTGTGATCGCCGGCTAGAAACGATCTCCGCCACCCGCTCAATGGCTGCGGCGCTTTCAACCGAGGTTCCCCCAAACTTCATTACGATCATGCGCGCACCCGATAGAGTTCACTCATACGCATTCCTTTCGAATGCTCACAAACGAAAAGCCCACCGGCCGGTTGTCTGGTCTGGCCGTGGGCCTCAGGCGGAAAGCAAAGCTTGGGGTGACCGGCTCAAAGCCGACGCCAGACGATAATTCGGGTCCCTGTGGTCGTCGCCTGAGACGGCGAAAGTGTCTGCCCGAGGGAGGTCACGATAAACTCAATATAGCGAATTGCTTGCCGCTCGTGAATTTGGTTTTTCGATACACTTGATCTAAAAAATTGCTTTTCGAAGTCCAAGGTAGGAGCGAGCTCCATTGATGCCGGCTTTTCGGAAATTTCCATGCGATGCATCAAAATTCTGAATTGTACTTTTTACCCCATCTCGCTGTACCAAAGATGTAAAGAGTCGTAATGCGCGATCACCTCGAGGTCGCCGATTGCCCGTTCGAAGGTACCTCTGCGGCCGGTTCTACTCGAATGGGTTCATAGGCGCCAGTCCTTGGTCGCCGAAATGGTTATCGCCGGTACAGCTTCTTGCTTCGGGAGAACGACGAGAGATCACCGGCGGTCACGAGTTTTAGGAGTGAGTTCTGCAGCCCTTGAAGACAGCTAACGGTTTACCTCCGGCGCAAGGTCTTTATGATCCCGCCTTCGAGCACGATGCCTGCGGTATCGGCTTTGTGGCCAGCATCCGTGGCCAGAAGAGTCACGAGATCATTGAGCAGGGCATTCAGGTTTTGATCAACTTGACCCATCGCGGAGCCTGCGGCTGCGACCCGGAAACCGGAGATGGTGCTGGAGTTCTGATCCAGATCCCGCATAGATTCTTCCTGCGCGAGTGCGAAACTTTAGGCTTCAGCTTGCCTGAGCCGGGAGAGTATGGGGTAGGAATGACCTTCCTCCCAGTTGAGAAACAGCCGCGGCTGAATTGCGAGGGGGTGCTTGAGCGGATTATCCGCGAAGAAGGCCTCACCGTTCTCGGTTGGCGGGACACTCCGGTCGACGGCGATGCCATTGGGCGCGTAGCTCGCAACTCGCAGCCTTACATTCAGCAGATTTTCGTCGGCCGCGCCCTTGAAATGGACGAAGAGAGCTTCGAACGCAAGCTCTACGTGGTTCGCAAGCGAGCGGAGAAAGAGATTGCCGAGTCGACGATTGAGGACAAGGAGTTTTTCTATGTTCCCTCGCTTTCAGCGCGCACCATCGTCTATAAGGGCCTGCTTTTGGCACCGCAGATTGCTAATTTTTACGGGGAGCTGTCCGATCCTGACGTGGCCAGCGCACTCTGCCTGGTACACCAGCGCTTTTCGACCAATACCTTTCCCAGTTGGAAGCTAGCTCATCCCTATCGCTATGTGGCTCATAACGGTGAGATCAACACCCTGAAGGGCAACATCGCCTGGATGCACGCCCGGCAGTCGATTCTGGCCTCGGGACTTTTTGGCGAAGACATCAAAAAGCTTTTCCCTATTATTGAGGCCGGAGGCAGCGATTCTGCAAACTTTGACAATGCCGTCGAGCTTTTGTTCCAAGCTGGTCGCAGCCTGCCTCATGTCATGGCCATGCTGATCCCGGAGGCCTGGGCCGGCAATCCCCACATCAAACCGGAAAAGCGCGCCTTTTACGAATATCACGCCTCTCTCATGGAGCCGTGGGATGGACCGGCAGCCATTGCCTTCACCGACGGGCGTCTGATCGGGGCAACGCTTGACCGCAACGGCTTGCGCCCGGGCCGATACATAGTCACCGACGATGATCTGGTGGTCATGGCGTCAGAGACGGGTGTCTTGTCGGTTCCGCCGGAGAAGGTTAAGAGCAAAGGCCGTTTGCAGCCTGGAAAAATGTTTCTGGTCGACACCGTAGAAGGCCGGATCATTTCAGATAAAGAGATCAAAAAGCGGCTGGCGGCTCGCCAGCCCTATGCCGAGTGGTTGAAACAGAACCAGATCACTCTTGATCTTTTGCCTGAGCCGGTTCGAGTGCATGCCTCCGATCATTCGACCATTCTTTCTCGGCAGCGCGCCTTTGGCTACAGTGACGAAGATGTGCGCATGATCATCGAGCCCATGGCGGTCAACGGCGAAGAACCGGTGGGCTCGATGGGAACCGATACGCCTCTGGCCTGTCTCAGCCAAAAACCGCAGCCTCTGTTCAATTATTTCCGCCAGCTTTTTGCTCAGGTAACCAACCCGCCGATTGATCCCATCCGGGAAGAGATGGTCATGTCGCTGATCAGCTACATCGGCACCGAGCGAAATATTCTCGAGGAGACCCCGGAAAATTGTCACACTCTCAAGCTTCCCCACCCGATTCTCACCAACCGGGATCTCGAGAAGCTACGCCGGGTCTCACGGGGGGACCTCTTGGCCATTACCCTGCCTGGTCTGTTTCGCGCCGCCGAGGGTGAGCGAGGACTCAAATCGGCCCTGGATGAGCTTTCCCGCAGAGCATCGCTAGCAGTTCAGTCCGGCTACACGCTTCTGATTCTCTCCGATCGTGGCGTCGACAAAGAGTACGCGCCGATTCCCAGCCTTTTGGCCCTGGCTGCCGTGCACAACCTCCTGGTACGCGAAGAGACTCGCACTCAGGTGGCCTTAATTATCGAGTCCGGCGAGCCGCGTGAGGTAATGCATTTTGCCTTGTTGATCGGCTACGGCGCAAGCGCCGTCAATCCTTATTTGGCCATCGAGACGCTAGAGGATCTCGCCGCTCGAGGTCATTTTTCTCTCGGGCTTAGTCCGGAGCTGGCGGTAAAGCATTTCATTAAGGCCATTAACAAGGGCCTGCTGAAGACATTCTCAAAAATGGGCATCTCCACCCTGCAAAGCTATCGCGGTGCTCAGGTTTTTGAGGCCATCGGGCTGAATAAGGAGCTCGTCGACAGCTACTTCTCCGGCACTACTTCCCGCGTGGGTGGAGTCGGGTTAGGTGTGCTCGCGCGCGAAGCGCAACTCAAGCATGAGTTCGCGTTTCAGCCGGTCACCGATGCTGACACCGAACTGGCGGTGGGGGGAAGCTACCATTTCCGCGTGCATGGGGAGTATCACCTTCTGAATCCCCTCACCATCAGCAAGCTGCAACACAGCGTGCGCGAGGAAAACTTTAAGAGCTTCGAGGAGTTCACCGACCTCATCGACAAGCAGAACCAGAACCTGTCTACGCTGCGCAGCCTCATGAAGTTTAAGAAGGCTCGTAAGCCGGTTCCCCTCGAGGAGGTTGAGCCGGCCAAGGAGATCGTGAAGCGTTTTGCCACCGGCGCGATGTCGTTCGGTTCGATCAGCAAGGAAGCCCACGAGACCTTAGCCATTGCCATGAACCGCATCGGAGGCAGGTCCAATACCGGCGAGGGCGGCGAAGATGAGGCACGCTACGCGCGAGATGAGAATGGAGACTGGCGTCGCAGCGCCGTCAAACAGGTGGCCTCGGCTCGCTTCGGGGTTACCACCAATTACCTGGTAAATGCCGACGAGCTGCAGATCAAAATGGCCCAGGGGGCCAAACCCGGAGAGGGCGGGCAGCTTCCCGGGCACAAAGTCGACGAGGTGATTGCGCGCCTCCGGCATTCGATTCCCGGGGTGGGATTGATTTCTCCTCCTCCCCATCATGACATCTACTCGATCGAAGATTTGGCGCAGCTGATCTACGATCTGAAGAACGTAAATCCGCAGGCGCGAATCTCGGTGAAGCTGGTCTCTGAAATTGGGGTAGGAACGGTAGCAGCCGGGGTAGCCAAGGCACACGCCGACGTCGTGTTGATTTCAGGTGATAGCGGCGGAACGGGGGCGTCCCCGCTCAGTTCGATCAAACATGCCGGCATTCCTTGGGAGCTCGGATTGGCCGAAACCCAGCAGGTATTATTGATGAACGACCTGCGCAGCCGCATCCGCGTGCAGACCGACGGCAAGTTGCAGACTGGACGCGATGTCGTCATTGCTGCTCTGCTGGGCGCTGAGGAATTCGGTTTCTCGACCGCGCCCTTGGTGACACTGGGCTGCATCATGCTGCGAAAATGTCACCTGAACACCTGCTCGGTGGGCATCGCCACCCAAGATCCTGAGCTGCGCAAACAATTCGCCGGCAAACCTGAACAGGTAATCAACTACTTCTTCTTTATCGCCGAACAGGTCCGCCGGTATATGGCAGAGCTCGGTTTTCGCAAGTTTAATGACATGGTCGGCCGCGTGGATATGCTCGACGTGCAACCGGCGCTGGATCATTGGAAGGCGCGAGGCGTGGATCTATCCGCGGTGCTTTACAATCCGCCTTTGCCCGCCCGCGTGGCCAGACACTGTGTGCAGGCACAGGATCACGGCCTCACCAAGGCGCTCGATCATGAGCTTATTGCCGAAGCGAAACAAGCCATCGAAAAACGCGAGCCCCTCGAGATCAGTTTTCCCATTCGCAATGTGCATCGCACGGTGGGGGCCATGCTAAGCGGTGAGATTGCGCGACGTTATGGATCGGCGGGGCTGCCAGAGGATAGCATTCGCATTCACTTTCGCGGCTCCGCGGGACAAAGCTTTGGGGCCTTCCTGGCGAGAGGCGTAACCATGACGCTAGAGGGAGACGCCAATGATTATGTAGGGAAGGGACTCTCAGGTGGACGGTTGGTCGTCTATCCTCCGAAGAACTCAACTTTTGCCGCGCACGAAAACATCCTCATTGGTAATGTGGTGCTCTATGGGGCAACCGGAGGTGAAGCATTTTTCAGTGGAGTGGCGGGAGAGAGGTTTGCAGTGCGCAATTCCGGGGCTACGGCGATAGTCGAAGGAGTTGGTGACCACGGCTGCGAATACATGACCAATGGACTCGTCGTTGTACTCGGGAACTGTGGCAGAAATTTTGCGGCCGGCATGAGTGGCGGCATTGCCTACGTATTCGATGAGCGGGGAGATTTCACCGAGCGCCGCTCGAACCTTGCTTCGGTCGATCTCGAAGCGGTGGTCGAAAGCCGCGATGTGGCTCTCATTGAAGGCTTGGTGAGACGGCATCTTGAGTTAACCGGCTCCGAGCGTGCCCAGAATATCCTTGAGAACTGGACCGAGAACTTGCCGCGCTTCATCAAGATCTTTCCGCATGAACTCAAGCGCGTCTTAGGCGTCAGCCGAACGCGCCAGCCCTATGTCCCGGGCCAGACCGTGCCCTTGCCTGAGTTGGCGGAGGCCCTACATGGGTAAGCCTACCGGGTTTATGGAGTACGCGCGGGAGACGGCCACTCGACGCCCGGTTAGCGAGCGCGTGAACGATTGGTTTGAGATCTATCAGGTTTTCCCCGAGGAGAAGTTGCGCAAGCAGGGGGCGCGCTGCATGGATTGCGGTGTGCCGTTCTGCCATACTGGTTGTCCGGTTAATAACCTCATTCCCGACTGGAACGATCTGGTTTATCGCGGCCGCTGGAAAGAGGCTTTGCGTCAGCTCCACTCGACCAATAACTTTCCCGAGTTCACCGGGCGGATCTGTCCCGCGCCCTGCGAAGCAGCCTGTGTGTTGGGCATCAACGAACCCCCGGTGTCGATCAAGCAGATTGAGAGAAATATCGTGGAGCGCGGATTCGAGGAAGGTTGGATTCAGCCCGAGCCGCCTCGAGCCCGTTCCGGCAAGAAAGTAGCCATTGTTGGTTCCGGACCCGCAGGTCTAGCCGCGGCGCAACAATTGAATCGCGCTGGTCACTGGGTCACGGTGTACGAAAAAGCCGACCGCATCGGGGGCTTACTACGCTACGGTATTCCCGAATTCAAGATGCAAAAAAGCGTTGTCGACCGGCGGGTAGCGCAAATGGAAGCCGAAGGAGTGAAGTTCGTTACCGGCGCTCACGTGGGGCGCTCGCTCCCGGCCGAAGATCTGGAACGCGAATTTGACGCAATTTTACTTGCCGGAGGAGCCGAGGCACCACGGGACCTGAGAGTTCCAGGCAGGGAATTGAAGGGAATTCACTTTGCCATGGATTACCTGCCCCAGGCCAACCGACGCTGCGAGGGCGATAAGCTGGACTCAGCTGGCGAGATTCTTGCCAACGGAAAGCGTGTCATCATTATCGGAGGCGGCGATACTGGAGCCGACTGTCTCGGGACGGTCCATCGGCAAAAACCTCTTTCCGTACACCAATTCGAGATCATGCCCATGCCTCCCAAAGAGCGCTCGCCGTTAACCCCTTGGCCGCTGTGGCCGATGCAGCTGCGGGTTGAAGGAGCCCACGAAGAAGGTGGTATTCGCGCCTGGAGCGTAGCCACGGCAAAATTCAGCGGCGACGCGAATGGCAATGTGACCCACTTGCACGGCATTACGGTAGGC